>JAKARU010000191.1 GCA_021819225.1 Thermoplasmata archaeon | reverse complement strand
ATATACTATGTATTTATTACATCTCTTAACAGTATAGGATCACTAGCCGAGGCAAGTCTGAGTGATCTGCTACCAACTGCCCATTCCAGTCTTGCCAATTATATCAACATACTGTATCATCATCCGTTCTTCCTGTGGCTAAAAAACACGCTGATATTAACTGGTGTTTCAACAATTATCGGAGTTATGCTTTCAATAACCTCCGGACTGGCTCTTTCAAGGTTCAATATACCCTTAAAACATGCTTTCCTGTACATGCTTCTCATTCTCACACTGTTTCCATTCACAATGATGGTAATACCATATTACTTCATGTTTGCACAGCTCCATCTTCTTGACTCATATATCGGTCTGATAATACCATATTCCGCAGGGGCACTGATCTATTCATCCTATCTCATAAAGAATTACGTGGACAATCTGCCTAAGGATTATGAGGAAGCAGCCCAGATAGACGGATTAAGCAGAAGATCTGCCCTGTTCAGGATACTTGTACCCATGTCAAAGCCTGTAATCATATTTGCAATGCTAATAGCATTCATGGGTCCATACACCGATTATGCACTGGCCGGGCAGTTTATCACATCAAAGAGCCTCTACACTATGGCAATCGGGCTTTATTACGTTTCCCAGGGAGATATAGTGATAAATTACGGTACTTATTCAGCATTTGCGGTTCTAATGGGAATACCAATATTCATACTGTTCTTTGTGTTCCAGAGATATCTTGTATCGGGATTCAGCCTGTCCACATACAAGTAATATTTAATTTTAAACATTATTTTTACTACTTAAAATAGTCACTTTTTCGAAAAACTGATATAAGTTAAATGACATAACTAATGGATAATGCATGGAGAAACTTGTTTTACAGGACGTCGTGAGGGTATTCAAGAAGAACGTTGGTGTACTGGGAGTCAGTCTCGAGGTTAAGGAAGGTGAATTCTTTGTAATACTGGGACCAAGTGGTTGTGGAAAGACAACAACTCTGAGAATGATTGCCGGTCTGGAAACGGTGGATAGTGGTCATATATTTCTTGATGAGAGGGAAATCACAAACTTTCCGCCAAAGCTAAGAAACATATCCATGGTCTTCCAGAATTATGCACTTTATCCATTTATGACAGTAAAAGACAATATACTTTTTCCACTGAAAATTCTTAAAATGCCAAAATCCGAAATGGAACAGAAGGTTGAGGAGATTGGAAAAACACTCGGTATTCTGGAACTTATGGACAGGAAGCCAGGGGAAATATCTGGTGGACAGAAACAGAGAGTTGCACTTGCAAGATCTCTGGTAAGAGAACCAAGTCTGTTTTTAATGGATGAACCTTTAAGCAATCTGGATGCTAAGCTCAGGGGACAGATGAGGGTGGAATTGAAGAGGTTACAGAGGGAATTCAACACAACAACTGTGTATGTAACCCATGATCAGGTAGAGGCAACAACACTTGCTGACAGGGCATGCCTCATGAATGGAGGAAAGATAGTGCAGATGGGAAATCCAAATGATCTGTACACACTGCCGGTGAATACATTTTCAGCCACTTTCCTTGGAGATCCTGCAATGAATATGATTCCAGGGGAGATCACGGTGAAGGATGGAAAAACATACCTGAAGCTTGAAGATTTCACTGTAGAAATGCCAGATATTCACACGGAAAGGGAGACTCCCAGAGACGTCATGGTTGGGATGAGACCTGAGGATGTACAGCTTGGTGATGATGGTATCGCGGTTGAGTTGAACCTGATTCAGAATCTGGGAAAGAGTATATATGAATATTTCAAAACACAACATGGTGATAACATAGTAAGGCAGGATGTTGTAAGTTCAAAGCTTGCACTGGGTGACAGGTCCATGGTTGTAATTGATCCAAAATCCATATACCTGTTTGAAACAAATACCGGCAGTCTGATATACAAATACGGAAGGAAGAAATATCAGGAAGAAGATATGCCTAAGGCAGTCAACTAAATTATCCAACCCAATACACATTAATCGAACTATGTTGGAAAGTCAATATTTTCAATAAACATGAATGGAGAATTCTTCCGGACCAATGGTTGCTGATTTTTCATCTATTGAATTCAAGGACTTCTTTTCTTTTGTTTTAATCTCACTGTCACCAAGATTCAGATTCATTTCTATTTTTTGATCTATGGAATACTTCGTTATGTTAATCAGTCCTTTTTTATCCCTGCTAAATCTTATTATCCCGTTGTAGGCAGCAGGATTTTCCTTTCTGATTTTTACCAATTCCCTGAATTTCAGATAGAATTCACTTCCAACCTTTTCCCACTCCATCGTACGCCTGCAGTCAGGATCAGGACCACCTTCCATTGATAGCTCATCACCGTAATATATGCTTGGCATTCCATCCATTATCATGATTATTCCATAGGCTGCCATGGCAAGTTTCTCGCTTCCAAGGATGGTCCTTATTCTGGGTGTATCATGAGAATCAATGATGTTCATCATCTTTCCGTATACATCATCTCCAAGTATAAATCTCATATTCAGGAGTTCGCTGTTCATTCTGTTAGGATCAATTTCCTTATTCATTAGGGAAATGATCAGTTTCCTCAATCCGTAGTTCATGGATGATGTGTATAATCCTTTGCGAAAGAATATATCAGAAACGCACCACACTTCAGCAATGTGGCCAATTTCAGGAAATTTCTCCCTGAACTTCCTGAATATTTCACCTATGCTATTCAGATTTATCGAATCGGCAACATCATATCTTAAAAATGAAACATTTAATTTTTCTGAATAAAATTCCATTACGTTAAGCATAAATTTCTTCACGGATTCGTTTCTGTGATTCAGCTTGGGCATGCCTCCATTATCAAGGAAAGATTCATAGAATGCATCTGTTTTTCCGTCTTTCACAGGCCATCTTTTCCTCATTCCTTCGTTTGTATCCTTTATGAATTTGTACCAGCTCTGATCGTGGGGCAACTTTTCCCTGAGTTCTCTTACAAACTGTGGAAAATATATGGATGTGTGGTTGAAAACCATATCAAGGATCATTGAAATTTTATCTTCCTGTAATTTTTTGGATAAAGTGGTTAGCTGGTCAAGGGTTCCAAATCTGCGGTCTACGGAGAAATAGTCATCTATATCATAACGGTGATTGCTCCTGGAACTGTAGAAAGGAGTGAGGTAAAGATGATCCACACCGAGATCTGCCAGATATGGTATCTTTTCTATAATCCCCTCTACATTACCTCCAAAGAATGAATTTCTCTCTGGAGGTTCACCCCATTTTGTGAATTCGGCATCAGGTGAACCCTTCCTGTTGAATCTATCGGGGAATATCTGATATATAATATTCGATGATTTTTTTGCCTCATCCCTTGCAGGCGGAGTAAAAGGTCCGTATCTATTTCCATGGTCGTCATAAAAAATATACTTTCCATTAA
>JAKARU010000190.1 GCA_021819225.1 Thermoplasmata archaeon | reverse complement strand
AACTTCCTGTCCTGCTTCCGCAAATCTCTTGGAGACTTCTCCATCCCTTATGCTCTTTATGGTACCGGCATACTTTCCATCATCTCGTATCATGTTGTCACCAACCTTTATCCTGCCGGATAATACCTTAACACCAACTATGATCGGCTTTGCAGCACGGAAAATGTATTCTGGCATTATAACAAGCTTAGATGGAATTGGCATACCCTGCTTGCTTTCCTCATCCATCTCTTCCTTCTTGTTTCTCAACCATTTTTCAATATCTTCAATAAGTGAATATATAACTTTTGATGCAACAACCGCAACATCATAATTCATTAAGTTATTCCTGGCATCACTTGAAAGATCAACGTTAAATCCAGCGAGGATCCTATCCATCTGATCTGGAAGTGTAGAAACATCAATAAGGTCTCTCTTACTTATCTCGCCTATCTGGGTGGAGCGAATCTTGATCCCACGGGTTCCAAGCTCAAATGCTACTGCCTCGAGTGAACCGAGAGTGTCTGCTTTCAGTGTGATTCCGTGTTCATCCAGTTCTATACTAACCTGACTCTCCTCCTGCAATTCTTTGATTATGGAATCAATATCACCCTTGGCTTCTATTAGGGTTGTGCCTGGTATCACATCCAGTTTATCTGAAATTGCAATTCTTACCCCTGAAGCTGAGCTCACCATATTTCTTTCCGTGACCTTGGTTGATTTTGAGGATACATTTGTGAAAAGAGCCTTGATTTTCGTCTCCTTCGGTCCTTCAAGTGTGTTTACATAGACAGCCATCCCTGTTCTCAGTTTTCCCTGATAAAGAATGGAATCCAGTGTCATTCCCAGTGACTCTTCCCTTCTGATCTCCAGAACACTTGCTTTTGCTATGCTGTTTACCAGTGCAATGGAAGATGTGAGAAATCTTTGCGCCAATCCCGATATGGTCATCAGTATCTCCAGTGTACCTATGGAATATTTTGCGCTTGAAGGAACTATGGAAATGTTCTTTGTAAAATCAGTTATTCTATCAAATCTATCTGCTGTCAGGTTATGCTGGTATAACTGATTTATTATGGCATATAGCTTGTTGTCCAACTCATCTATATATTCCTGTCTTTGCTCCTTGAGAAATTCTGAGAAGTTGGTATTTGCTGGCTTGATAAAATAAGCCAGTGTATCTATCTTATTGGCAACTATTATGAATGGTGTTTTAAATTTCCTGAGAATGTTTATTGACTCAACAGTCTGTGGCATAATGCCGTCATTTATATCTATTACAAGTATGGCTATATCAGCAAGAGCCCCTCCCCTTGCCCTCATATTTGCAAAAGCAACATGGCCAGGAGTGTCCACAAATAGAAGCCCCGGTATTTTAAACATTTTTGAGGAAACCTTGCCTCCTGAAATCTCAACTATCCGCTGGATGCTGATCTCAGTTGCACCAATCCTCTGCGTGATACCTCCTGACTCTTTCTTCATGAGGGAGGTTCCCCTTATGGAATCTAAAATACTTGTTTTACCATGATCTACGTGCCCGAGTACGCACACAATTGGCTGTCTGAGGGTTTCCATACAATAATATTACACCTCAGAAAAGATTTTCATCCCCATAGGCAAAATCAAGGATTTCACTGTTATTGAAGAATATTGGATACTCATGATTGAAAGATTCAGTTGAGTCTGATGCATGGATGATATTCTTATCGATACTTATTGAGAAATCTCCTCTTATTGTGCCTGGTGATGCCTTTGAACCGTCAGTTGCGCCAACTAGAGTTCTTACTACTGAAATGGCGTTGTTCCCTTCCGCCAAGATTGCTATTATGGGACCACTTGTTATATAAGAAACAAGATCCTTGAAAAATGGTTTATCCTTGTGCACTGAATAATGTTTCTCCGCTTTCTCCTTGCTTAAGTTCATTAACTTGAGACCTTTGATGTTTATTCCTTTCTGCTCAAGCCTTTTAATTACTTCCCCAGATAATCTCCTTTTAACTCCATCTGGCTTTATTAAAATGAGGGTTTTTTCTGCTGCCATTATTGACTGCCTTCCTGATTAACTTCCTCAGTAACCGGTTCACTTTCAGCCGGCTTCTTTTGTTCAAGGTTGTGTGCTTCAGATGCTTTTCTTATTGCCTTCAGATTCTGGTACTCTCTAGTCCATTTCACCTTTCTTGGCACTCTTTTCAACTTTGTTTGATTTATCCTGCATTTTTTACTGCAAAAATTGATAATTGCTCCATCACGGCGAATGTAAACCATTCCCGTTCCGGGTTCAATTTCAGTTCCACAAAAGCTGCATTCTCTGCTTACCATCAGATTCACCTCATTGAAAGCTTCTTAGCTTCCCTAGCAGTTTCTCTTAGCATCAGTATGTCGCCAACCTTTACGGGACCAAGGACATTTCTAGCGATGATTCTCCCCTGATCCCTGCCAGCCAGTACTCTTACCTTAACAGTGGTAGCCTCTCCGGTCATGCCAGTTCTACCCATTAATTCCACAACTTCAGCTGGTGTTGCATCATCTAACATTCAAGACACCTCACTTATTGAGGTTTGCTACTTCTGATGTTATTTGCTTGAGTAGTTCCTCGTTCTTCCCTACATCCGTAATTGAAATCGAAGCAGTTGATCCTATGGCTACTTTTGATCCAAGTTCCGATCTTGTCTTCACATAGGCAAATGGCACTTTTCTCTCTTCACATAACTTAGGGATAAAGTATACAACTTCTGGTGGGTTTACATCCTCAGCTATAACAACGAGCTTGCTTTCCCCTCTTTCTATTGACTTTATTACCTCATTTGTGCCTTTTTTGATTTTTCCACTTCTATAGCAATTCTCTACTAATTCCAGAATCTTTTTCTCTAAAGACTCGGGAGTTTCAAACTTGACATATGTTGTTTTGTCCATGCTTTTCTCCTCCTTCACAGAGTAAAACGTTAACTTAAGATTATATAAATAGTTTATTGGTAAAATTAAATTTTATTGGGGTTCTATGTGCGTTGTATAATTCAGCACATCCATGATCTTGCTTTCAACAATTTTTGGGATTGTGGTGATTGGGTCTGGTAATTTTCCCTTTATATTGTGCTTCCTGTAGAAAGCTGCATAAACCATCGCTGGAAAAGGATACTCGTTTACCATTCTGAAGAATTGATTGAATATTCTCTGGGTTTTAGTTGCCATCGTCATGTTTCCATCTACAAAATATTTATAAACGTCCGTAACAAGTGGATTTATGTTTGTGGTTCCACAAACCCCACCTTTTGCCCCTATTGAAAGTGCCTGAAGGAGAAGATCATCCTGCCCCTGGTATACTTTAAGATTGTCTGAAAAATTGGATGCGACCTCGTTAAAAAATCTTATGTCTCCTGATGAATCCTTGATTCCTTCAATTCTACCAATGTTTTCAACCAGAGATTTCATCGTTTCTATTTCAACCCTTGAACCTGTAAACATC
>JAKARU010000189.1 GCA_021819225.1 Thermoplasmata archaeon | reverse complement strand
TTCTTTCCAGATCAATTTTTTTCCCAAACTTTTCATTCATGTCCTGAAGAATATGAATGGCATCTGAAGGTTTCATATAGCCGGATGGAGAGAGGTCAAGCAATATTAATGAATGCTCTTGATTTGTGATATTTCGGACGAGTTTTTCATATGGGCTCTTTGGGAAGAACTTTTCTGATACAAACGGAAGGGAGATTACGGGACCAAGATTGTATAAATGCAGGCCTAGGTAGCCCATAATTGCAGTCACTATGGATGCATTTTCATAGATCAAGACTGGAATTCCAAGGTCCTCCAGTTCAAAACGGATCTGATTGTGGGTTGTGGCGGTAAGTGCATCCCCTATGACAAGAAGTGCAGTCTCACTCCGCTGGGCAGCTTTTATGATAACGTCAGATTGCTCTACATCTTCACGATAAACCTGCTGTATATTCTTTTTTAATTCTCTGGATATTCTTTGAATGTCGTCTATCATGGAACCTGACGTGTACATTTCCAAGAATATATTATCGCATCTTTTTAACTGTTCTATCTCATCTACCGTAAGGGATCGATACCCACGCAGGCCCATTCCCATTATGTATAAAGTCAAAAATCTTCCTGAATCCTAATCAATTCATTAAGTTTCGATAACCTTTCTCCACCAATCGTTCCAGATTTCATCATTTCGCTTCCAAATGCCACTCCAAGATGTGCGATAAAATTATCAGTTGTTTCGCCGCTCCTGTGTGAAATGACTGTCTTCCAACCGGCTGAATTGGCAAGCCTGACAGCCTCAATTGTCTTGGAAAGAGTGCCTATCTGATTGACTTTAATCAGGACTGCATTGGTAGATTTCTTCTCAATCCCTTTTTTGATCCTTTCAGGATTTGTTGTATAAAGATCGTCGCCGATAATCAATGCGCGATCCCCTACCCTTTTAGTTATGGCTGCAAAACCATCAAAGTCAGTATCTACCAATGGGTCTTCAATAATTGAAAAACCATGCTCCTTCACAAGAGATTCTACAAAATCAATCTGCTGATCAGGCGTCTTCTTTTCATTACGATAAACATATTTTCCATTTTCAAAGAATGAGGTCGATGCCAGATCGCTTCCTACCAGAATTTTTGTTTTGGTCTCGTTTTCTATTTCACGAGCCGCTTCCCTGACAAGGTCAACCGCTTCAAGGTCCTCTATATTACATGTCCAGGCCCTTTCATCACCAACCCCTATACTTATATCAGGGAATTTCTCTGACAGTTTTTCTCCGACCCGTTTATGCACCTTAATGTTTGTGAATACATTTTTAAAGGCATCATCCGTCTGCGTGGAGACAAAGAATTCCTGTATCGTCGTGCCGTTTCTTGAATGTTTGCCTCCTCCAAGAACATTCCCCAGAGGTTTCGGAATCCTCGACGCGAACAGACCCCCTGTGTATTTGTATAACGGAATTCCAACCGCATTGGAAGAGGCCTTTGCAAGTGCAATTGAAAGTGCAGTAGCCAAGTTTCCACCAATTTTACTGAAGTTGCCAGTTCCATCTATCTCTTCCAACCTCCTGTCAAATTCTCTCTGCTTCAGGGAATTGAAACCCAGTATTTCCTTCCTGACAACCTTGTTGAATAATTCAACTGATTTTGCTGCTCCGCCATCGGGAAACGCCTTGACCTCGGTTTCCCCTGTACTAGCACCGGACGGTGCCGAGCAGATCCCGTGAGCATTTTCGAGAAAAATTGTTGCCTCAACCGTTGGATTGCCCCTTGAATCCGCAATTATTCGCACCTGTGCATTCTTTATCTCTAACAATTTATCCATGCACAAGAAGTGATGTATAGGTTAAATATCTTTGTTCAAAGTGGGATTATTGCTGTTTTTGCAGTGAAATCAAACCTTCTTTAGGTTCCTGTACCGATCAGCAAAGCTGTTATAATTTGCCTTGTATTCTGTCCACAGCTTCTTGTATTCGTCATTTATAGATCCGATGACCGCTGCGGGTATACCGGCAGCTATAGCATTGTCAGGGATTTTTGAGCGCGCCTTGACAACTGCCCCCTCGGCTACAACGGCCCATTCACCCACATCGGCAAAATCAGAAACAGTGGATCCCATACCAACTATTGACCACGATCCAAGCTTGGCGGTGTGAATTGTGGAGAGGTGACCAACCGTCACATGTTCATTTATCTCAGTTTTCTCCCCCGGTCTCGCATGTATTACACAATTATCCTCTATTGCTGAATAATCTCCAACCCTGATCGTTCCATAATCCCCGCGCAGGACAGCTCCGGGGCCAACCCACACGTAATCACCTATAGTCACATCACCAATGACTACTGCATTCTCAAAAACAAAAGCCTTTGAGCTTATAACTGGCTTCCTATCCTCGAACTCATAAACTGACACGGTGCCTTCTATTGTATACTACACTAAAAAACTTGCCTATTGTGAATTCAGTCAGTTCTTTCTTTTATCGAAGCAGGCTTCATAGCTTCAGTTATCTCTTTCCACGTCATCCTAAAATCTTTTAGCGGTTCTGAAATTGCAATTGACGATACAAACATCCCATATTTAATTGAATCAACTAATGAATTTTCCCTGTAAAGAGCTGCATAGAATCCCGCCCTGAATGCGTCTCCTGCCCCCACTGTGTCGTGAATTTTCCTGGCGGAAAACGCCTTTAAGATCTCTCTTTTTCCATTATGAGAGACTTCTACACCATTTTTACCGAGCGTCTTTATGACTGTGAGGTCAGGATATTTTCTGATATAAGGATTCAATCTGCTATACTCCTGCTCATTGCACATCGCAATGTAGGACCTCGAAAGGAAATAGTCAATTTCGTCGTCGTCATAAAGGTAAATCTCCTGTGATGGGTCAAAGACAATTTTTGCATTTGTTTTCGCTGCTATCCCGCGGTATTCATCCCTGGGGCCAGTCGAAAAATGGATTATATCATATCCATTTTCAAGATCCTTTTCCTGGGAAGGTTTCCACACGCGGTTTGGTCCCTGGTTTATGAAGGCAAGCTGGTTATTCTTGTCGCTCGCTATATAACAGAACGGACCACGTTCGCCGTCAAAGATTCTCACATGTGAAAGATCAATCTTCCTTGATCGAAGAAAATCCAGGTATTCCATGTGTGTCTCTGATGATACGGCAGCATACGGGTCGAAATCTAGGCCTATACGCGAAGCGACCATTGCAAAATTTCCAAGAGTACCCCCAAAGACCTGCTTTTCTTCAAGTATCGGGACAGAACCTGAACTCTCAAGTTTTGGAACATTAAAAACTATGTCTATATTTATGTGACCTAAATAAGCAAGGAACTTTTTCATCTGATTGATAATTGCAGCCTGATTAAAATAAATTCACAGTTTCAGGGATACCATGGTCATAGCGTCAAATATTTTTCTGTCTTTATCCGGGCTGTCGTAAGGAATGGATCGATCACTTAAGGAAACATT
>JAKARU010000188.1 GCA_021819225.1 Thermoplasmata archaeon | reverse complement strand
CAACCATTTTCGCGTATTAACAGATGATTCATGATAAAGTTTTAAAAAGAATTATATCCCTTTTATGACTTAGCCCTCAATGGATATAAAATGCTGGTCAAACAGCGCTTATTTTAGGTATAATATTAACAGTAATGAACCGCTTGTATCATTCACCGGTGAAAATGAAAACTCGATGGAACAGAATCTGAAGGATTTTGGCATTGAAATCAGGGAAAATCCTGAAGAACTTCTTCTTCTGATCCCATTGCCACTCAATGCCCATATACTTGGACTGGGAGAAAGAGCAGTGGGCATGGACAGGAAGAGGAAGAGGTTGATATCAAAGAACAGGGACCCTGGTGGATATGAAAGAAATAATGATCCGCTGTACATTTCAATCCCTTTCTATTACCAGGTTGTTGATGGAAAATCAATGGGTGTATTCATAAACTATCCTGGTGAGATCATATTTGACTTCGGTGTTGAGGTATACAACAAGACAAAGATCACCGTGAAATCAGGATCAGTTGAATTCTTCATCTTCACAGGCAATTCCCCTTCGGAAATACTGAAATCCTATTCAAGCCTGACCGGGAATACATTCATGCCACCAAAATGGGGCATTGGCCATGCAATCTCAAGATATACCTATTATCCCTCTGATGTTGCGGTTGAGGTCGTAAAAAGATACAGGGAATTCCTTCCCGTTGAATCCATATACCTGGATATCCACTACATGGAGAACTACAAGCTCTTCACATGGAACAACGAACGTTTCGGTGACGGCTCAGATTTCATCAAGAGGATCCATGACATGGGCGTAAAGGTTATCCCCATCGTTGATCCTTCCATAAAGGCTGAACAGAACTACGATATTTTCAGGAGAGGCCTGGGGTCCTATGTTGAAGATATAAACAGGGACATCTACACAGACAAGATGTGGCCTGGAAAGTCCGTGTTCCCTGATTTCATAAACACCAATGGCCAGAATTTCTGGAAGGAGGAGGTCAGGTCATGGATGAAGCAGGGCGTGGACGGCATCTGGCTCGACATGAATGAACCCACAATTCTTACGGAAGACCACATGTTCGATCCTGAATCACTGCATAGATTGGATAACGGCAAGATGATCTCACATAAGAAAGTGAGGAATGCTTATCCATATCTCCAATCAAAGGTGACTTATGAGGCAATGGAAGACTCTGGCAAGCAGCCATTCATCCTCAGCAGATCCGGATATTCAGGCATCCAGAAATATGCAGCCATATGGACAGGAGATAACATGTCCACATGGGATGATGTGAAGCTGCAGATTTCCATTGTAACCAACCTTTCCATATCTGGAGTTGCAGTTGTGGGATGCGACCTTGGAGGCTTCTTCGGAAGCAGCACTCCTGAGTTGATCGCAGCATATTACAGGATGGCCCTTCTATTCCCATTATACAGGAACCACAAGTCAATGGATGGCAATGATCAGGAGGTGTTCCTGTTATCAAACAGGGCCAAGAGCGATATAGAGACAAGTGTTCACCTGAGATATGATTTCCTTGACCAGATATACAATGTAATATATCAGTCCCACAAACTTGGGACGCCATCAGTTTCACCTGTTTCGTTCCAGGACTTCAGGGATAACGAGAGCTTCTTCATAGAGGATGAATACTATCTGGGCGACAATATCGTATATGCACCCCAGATCTATGAAAATGCCGCTGAAAGAACGGTATACCTGCCTGAAGGTAGATGGTATGACTTCGAGAAGGAGATAATGATAGATGGAAACTGCTATTTCAAGACAGAGAATAATTATCCCATATATGTGAAGGATAACTCATGCTTCATCTTCAGGGGCGAGGTTGTTGTCATAGGTTCAGGCAAATTCAGCTTATTCTATAATGAGAAGGAATATGATATCACATCTGAATCTGGAAAGGTTACTGTAACCCCGGATGGACTGAAGGCAAAGATTATAAAGGGCAGGAAAAATACTGATCATGACTGAACCCATGTTGGGAAAGCAGGTTCTACTTTCCCTAATACTTGCGGGTTATCCCGATGCATATATCATTGAAAAATCAAGGACTTTCTTTTATTCTCATCCAGGTATTACCGAGATAAGATTAACAGAACAATGAGTATAAGTGGTATTCCCACTATAAGAATCAAAACTACCCATGACCACATATTGGAGATTTTGATATTTCTAAAAGAATAAATCTAACACTAACGCCACCTGAAGAACAATAGACTTGCTTAATATTTATGTGGTTATTATTTTCTTTTTGAATTTAGCTTCATAAAGCTCTTTATTTCAGAAAGCCTTTCTTTATAATAGGATGAAATATCTTTTAACTGATTGATTGAATCCGGATAAATATCGCTTCCTATCCAGTATTCGAGTATAGTTTGAACTATTTCAGGTTTATTTCTTTGAAATGATATTTTTCTTAGTTTTTCTAACATATCAATATCCACTTCAATTATTTGAATTGCCTTTCTGGTTTCTGTTATGGGGACAGTGCGAAATCTGATCCATTTAACAATATTATTTATTAGTGTTTGAATTGAATCATTTTCAAGATTTGTAATTCTTGCAACCTTTATAGTAAACCTTACAGAACTTAATGACTTTATGAATAAATGGTTGTTTTCTAAAAGATATTCTTCAATCGAAGCTAATGCTGTGCGTTTGTTGCCATCTATGAATGGATGAAGCCGTATTATCCCTTCAAATAAATAAGCACTCTTCTCGAAGATGGTAGGATATATCTCCTTGTTGTTATACTGCCTTTCCATACCTACACATATAGATTTTAAGGAATCCCTATCCTTGTAACCCCTTTTATGCCAAATCTATTTATGAGATATTCGTGGATTTTATCGATCTGTGACGCATTAAAGCTCATAAAATTATATTTTTAAAATTTCCCCAGTCTTTCATAAACAATTTTACCTATGGGATCGTCTTTAGTAAAAAAATCAAGGTTGGTTTTAAGATCATCTTTTAGTCTTTTCTTTCTTTCCATCTATAACAGTAATTAAATAGATGTTATAACCCCTTCCTTGGTTGAAGCATAGTGTATTAAATCTGCTTTAAAATTGAAAAGATCCTGTGCAATTCAGATTTTAGATGTTTGAAATATGTGAAATCAAATAAAAAGTAACCAGGAAAATAATAACAATTTTGTAAAGAATAAAATGGACTGAAAGACGGGATTAGTTGAACATTTCCTCAATCATATAATGAAGCTGCGAGCGAAGAAACAGATACCAGTCGGTGTTTTCGTCCTTTCCTGACAAACCCATTTCCTACTGGAATCCTGCAAGGAAAAAACATATTTGAATCATTCTGGAAAAAAGTTGCTGTCACACAAATGTTACCGAAGTGAGATTAACAGAACAATGAGTATAAGTGGTATTCCCACTATAAGAATCAAAACTACCCATGACCACTTGTTGGAGATCGG
>JAKARU010000187.1 GCA_021819225.1 Thermoplasmata archaeon | reverse complement strand
TCTATCGCGATCCTTGCTCTTGATATATTATATGAGTCAAGCAGTTTTGTTACGGTCTTTTCAAGCCCGGTCAGCTTGCTCATTATCCATTTGTCCGCTCCATCTAATACACCAGAATCAGTCTCCACTGACTCCCCGGAAAGCATCTGGACAAGATTTGCCGCATTCAGCAATTTTATTACTACCCTCCTCCCGCGCAGGAAATCCTTTTCGTCTATCCTTATGTCTTCACCGTTCCCTGCAACTGAAGTCCAGTGCCTTACAGCATCAACGCCATATCTTTTTATGAAATCCTCTGGTGAATACTGTACTCCTTTGCTCTTGCTCATTTTGGCTCCTGGCGCAATCATCACATTTCCACTGATGCTTATATCATTCCATGGAACCTGATCATCATGTAAAAGAGATCTGACAATGGTCGTAAAGGCCCATGTTGTTATTATGTCATGACCCTGAAATCTAACGTCCATTTTTTTGATTTTCCTTCTCAAACTATAAGGCTCAGTGGCAAGCCTTGGCGACAATGAGGAGGTTGCCCATGTATCCATTACATCTGTGTCTGGAATGAATGAATCCGAATTACATTTTTTACATTTTTCCCGACATTTCTGGAATCTTGGATCCACAGGCAGTTCCTTCAGATCTGCATAAACCGGCTCTCCACAATTACTGCAGTACCATACCGGAAATGGTATTCCATATATGCGCTGCCTGGATATACACCAGTCAGATTTCAATCCAGTGACCCAGTTGTTATACCTGACCTTCATGTGATCAGGAAACCAGTTTATCTTGTTTCCCTGCTCAAGGAGCTTTTCCTTTAAATCCATATAACGGACAAACCACTGTGTGAGTATGCTTATCTCAAGCGGAGAATCGCATCTTTCGTGCACATTTATTGTTTGTTTCTTTCTCTCAGATTTCAGTATAAGTCCAAGTTCTCGCAGGGAGGAAACAATATCTTTCCTTGATTCCCATGAAACGGATCCTTTCTTGATGAAATTATCACCCAACATCCTGCCGCTTTCATCCACAACCATGCGTGTGGGCAAGGAGTACTTTCTCCAGAGCTCTGCATCATTCTGATCTCCAAATGTACAGACCATCTCGGCACCGGTTCCCTTTCCTGGGTCAACAAGTGGATCTGAAAGTACCCTGACCGCATATCCATATAATGGTACTTTGACGGTCTTACCTACCAATTTTTTGTACCTTTCGTCATCCGGGTTGACGAAAACGGCTACACAAGCTCCAAGAAGCTCCGGTCTTGTGGTTGCTATATCTATACTACTACCATCCAGACCATCAAAACGCAGGAAATAGAAATCTGTCTCCCTCTGCATATCCTTCATATCTATCTGAGAGATTGCCGTCCTGCAGGTTGGGCAAACGACAACAGGCCCCTTCTCTCTATAGGCTCTCTTCTTTTCAACAAGATCAAGAAACATTGACTGCGAAATTCTCCTGCTTTCAGTTGAATATGTCCTGTATGGCTTTCTTAAATTCGCGCTGATGCCGAGTTGACTGAAAATAGAAATTATTTTTTTACCGCCCTCTTCGCCTGCTTTAATGCATGCGGCGATAAAGTCCTCCTTTGGCATATCTGATCCTCTTCTTCCCAGCATTTTCTCTGCAAGTTTTTCCGTGGGGAGGCCATTTTCGTCCAGTCCCATAGGATAAAAGACATCAAATCCCCTCATTCTTCGGTACCTCGCTATTATGTCCTGATGAACATAGGAGAATGAATGCCCCATGTGTAGTTCTCCAGAGACCGTCGGAGGTGGTGTGTCTATTGAAAATATCTTATTCTTTCCATCATCTGTGAATGCATAGGTATCATTCATTTCCCAGAATGATCTCCATTTATTCTCAATTGACGAGAGGTCAGTTTCCATGATGCGCCATCACCAACAACATAAAAAATTGAACTGTTTAATCCTGCCTTTCAATCAGGAGAGCATCTTTAAAATTTCTGGAATCTTAGTTTCCTCCAAACCTCCAGATTTCTCTCTCCACCAGTCACCAATGCCCATGTTATCTCCCTTTCTCCTTGGAATCACATGGAGGTGAATATGAAAAACAGTCTGGTCTGCGCTCTCGTGACTTGCCAGGAAAAGATTTGTACCATCAGCGAATCTGTTTCTGATCATATTTCTGGCAATTTTTCCTGCAATTCCCGTCATGTGCCCCAATGTAGTTTCATCAGCTTCCTCCAGATACGCAATGTGTTTTTTTGGAATTACGAGAGAATGTCCTTCGGAGATAGGGTTGATATCAAGTATTGCCAATGTGGTCTGATCCTCAAAGATCTTTTTTGACGGAATCTCCCCTGCTATGATTCTACAAAAAATACAATCCCTTTCCATGAATCTTCCAAAAGTTATAGTTAAATTGCTTATTAATTATGATCCTCTAGATCCAGGGAAAAAAACACAATAATGATCGAAGCATCAGGTCTCAGAAACATAAATGGTTCACAGTAATGAAAAAGTCAAATTAGTGCTTGAGTCGGCACAGGATCCTGCTAGCATTTCAATTTCCGCCTTTCTGCAGGAACAACTTTCTTTCAGCCAAACAGATAATCCCAGTCTTTTGAAAGCTGGTGAAATATATCTTCTAAAAACCGATAAAAAGCATCTTTACTTTGATAATATAGATGAAGAGATATCAAAACTTGATCTGAATATCGAAACACTTATCTTTCTATCGAAACACAGTTCTCAGGCTAAAATAAATTCACTTACTGTCCATCCTACCGGAAATTTTTCCGAAGCCTCACTCGGGGGAATACCAGGTCAGTTATCTTTTGCAGATCCCGGAAACATGTCCTCTGCCCTGCGGATAATGAATCAACTTCCAGTTAAGGATTTCAGTATAACTTTCGAAGCCACCCATCATGGTCCTCTGACCATGATACCTTCATTTTTCATAGAGATCGGAACGGAGCCAAAGGATTGGGAAAACCGGGATGCGCTGCAGACCGTCACCCAGGCCGTAATAAAATGCAGAGACAATGGAGAAGGCGGTTTCATAGGGATAGGTGGAGGACATTATTCGCCGAAGATTACCGATTATGTGCTACAAAACAGTATAAATGTTGGTCACATTATTCCAAAACATAATCATGAGAACCTTAATCCTTCATTACTAAAACAGGCGGCGGAAAGGACAAGATCCTTCAGGGGGATAGTAATGGATAAGAAGGGTACTAGGGGTCCTGTCAGGGAAATAGTTAAAAATTTTGCAGATGAAATCAGCTGCGAATTAATTGTTATATAATCATTTATAAAATAAGAAATATATTTAGAAGTGAAATTTTATTTTACTGCTGAAACACGGTATTTAAGCGATAACTTATTTCGGATACAAACGGTAAATTCTTATACTATGTTGATCTTACCAATTCCAAGGATAAAACCTGGGAATAAATAAATGGAAGAGAGCGCAGAAGAGGAGCC
>JAKARU010000186.1 GCA_021819225.1 Thermoplasmata archaeon | reverse complement strand
CCGATCACTGCACAGAGGATTTCGGATGAAAGGCACATTAAATATGACCTGGGGTTTACCTTACGCCCGAACCGGGATTCGAACCCGGATCTAAGGCTCCGCAGGCCTTCAGGATATCCAGCTTACCCCATTCGGGCTTCCATAGTTTGCAACATAATTGCCAGATGCATATTTAATTTGTCATTTAGGGTCACTGTATTAAGGTATGCCCTGCTTCCTTACCTTTTGGGTAAATTCATGAAGTTTTAGTTAACTTCGCCTATGAAAATTGGATTTCTCTGATCTTTTTGACTTAAATATTTATATTGACCTGCAATGTTTGTATGTGATTTTATGATTGCCACAATTAAGACTATAATAGTTGTTGCAGTGGTGATTGGCGTGGGAGTTCCATCTGCATATTATGCTTATACATATTTGAATGCCTCAGGTACTGCTAATGTTCTTCATTATATCCCCGAAAATGCTACTGTCATGGTACATCTCCAGAATAATACAAGCAATTATTATGCCTTTGCCGGGGTAGGATACGCTGGAGTGATCTTCAATTACAGCCTTAATTCCTTTTCGAGCAGGGCCCAGAATTTAACCTCAAACTCATCAGGACAGGGACAAAATGGAGGAAAATCCATTTCAAATAGTGTCAACATTACATTTTACAAAAGCTATCTGGGAAGTAACATATACAGTGTCAGACTTACAAATATTACTTCCTCTCTGGGAACCATGCTTGGTGCGAATCTAACTAGCTTAATCTCGAATGGAAGTTCTATTGACCTGTATGCTTCACCAATTGGCAGTTCTTACATGGTTCTCGGAAATCTTAACGGCACGGATTACTCTATTTCCGCAAATCATTATGGAAAGTATTCAAGTGTTGGGCAAAGGCTAAACATGCACGGATACCAGTACTATTCATTTTTTGCAAATCTCAGTGATCTGACCAGAATAAATTCGACCAGTTCCCAGTTAAAGAATTTAATCAATTCTAACGAAAATTTTTCAGCCATTGCAAAAGATTTAAACACAACGGACTTTACTTTATACGGGAATCTTACAAATTCATTTACAAATTTATCAATCACAATCTCAAATGTGACTCTCCTTCACGACATCTCATCGTTAGTAAATTACAGATTTGGAAAGTATGTAGTATCATCAAGCGAATCGGGGAACACGTTAACATTTGAGTTTAATTTTGGTATCAGGAACGGAAGCATAAGCGCATTGCTGAAGATGTTGATGGTATCACCATCGTAACCATTTTCTAAAGAGAGGATATTAAATTGCGGCTTATATATATCTAATATTCATGCCAGAATCATTTTGTCTTACTCTTAAATATGTTATGAATATTCGGCATATATGGTGAACAGATTAATTCTTCTTAAGGATACATATTTTTACTATTTCAGGAATTATTACCGATCAAGAAGCTTTTATCTAATGTTTTTTCTATCAGTTATAGTTTCCATTCTCCTGATATATCTCTCATTCAGGTACTTGAATGATCTTTCTACTTTTGCCACACGTGCTGGCATAAAATTTCTTGGTGGCAACCAGAATGAACTTCTGCTTGGTTACCTCTGGAGCTTTATTCTGTCATCTTTACCTGTATTTGCTTCTGTTTTCTTTGGATCCCCAGCAATATCCAGTGAAATTGAGACCAAGACTGCATTTCATATCTTCACGCTTCCGATCCCGAGAATTATACTTCTTACTGGAAAATTCCTGGCTTCCATATCTGTAACCTTTGTGATAGTACTTACCTATTCCCTGATAGAAATCGGAGTCTTCCAGTATCTTTTTGGGATTCTGGTCATCCAGTTATTTTACAGTATCCTGCTTACGTTCCTTTTTGTCATTTCAATATCTGCAGTTACATTCATGATCAGCAGCATTTTCAACAAGAACACATATGCCTATATCACCGTGCTGATAACGTACCTTCTTGTATTTTACGCCGCAACAATAATTATAGAGCTCCTCTTCAAGACTGTCCCTTATTATCTATTGAATCAGGCATCTTCAATTACTTACAGGGTCTTTATCAATCTTTCATTCGGAATTACCCTTACCTCCAGCAGCCCAGTTCCTGCAGGAATCCATTCTATAATTAGCAATGCCCTCATCATGTTCCTATATTTTCTTGTAGCGATGGGGATTACAGTAATCCTGTTTGAGAGAAAAGAGGTGAAGTAGATGATAGAAATTGAGGCTTCAAACCTTTCCAAGCATTACGGAAAACTCGAGGCACTGAAGCACTTCGAACTCAAGGTAAATTCCGGAGACTGCCTTGTAATCCTTGGGCCAAACGGTGCAGGAAAAAGTACATTCTTGAAAATTTCTACGAACGTTGTCCACCCGTCTTCCGGTTATGTGTCGATAAGGGGTACCAGGGTCGACGAGGATCCTATGAGGGCTTTATCATCCGTCGGTCCATTGATCGAATTGCCGGAATTTTACCCATATCTTAACGGGGTTGAGATCCTGAGTTATGTGTGTAAGGTAAAGGGAGCAAACAGGGAAACTGTCTCGTCAGAGGTGGAGAGACTTACCTCAGAACTCAAGATGACAGAATTTGTGAAAAGGAAATCTGGGCAGTACTCGCGTGGCATGAAGCAGAGGCTTGCCCTTGCCTGCGCTATGGCCATGGATCCGGAAATCCTGATACTTGATGAGCCCACATTTGGGCTTGATCCTAAGGGTATGAAGGAATTTGTAAATATAATCACAGATCTTAACAAGAAGAAAAGAAGAACCGTTGTGCTGAGTACCCATTTGATATCCGAGGCGAGGGAGATAGCCAATAGAGTGATAATCGTAAACAATGGAGAAAAGAAAGTCGAAATGCTCAATGATAGGGATACTAAGATGATGAAGATCTCCCTTTATTCTCCTGGAGACCTCACCTTCCTTGAATCAGAGAATGTCTCCATTATTGAGGGCAAGGAGGAAGAAGTCACGGTGAAGGTGCCTGATAAGATGGAAAATGATCAGATCCTTTCCCTGCTAATTAAGAATGGTATCAGGGTCAAGTGGGCGGAGCCAATAAATTCTATTGAGCAAAAGTACCTGGAAGTTGTAGAATAAAAGTCCCGTAATATTCATAACAAAATATTTAAACTATTTTTACATTAGATTCATGATAATCATGGGAAAATTCAAGTATACCTGTGAGAACACAGGATTCAAGTGTGGTTTCCATATTGAAGCGGATAGCAAGGAGGATATTTTTCATCACATGAGAATTCATGCAGAGAGGGAGCATAGTCTTGGTGAAAACGACCCTAGATTTGAGGAAATGAAAAATCAGGTAGTAGAAAAGATATGAATCCTCCTCACGGTTCCATTTTAAGTGATTTTTGCTATCCTTAAAAAATTGTTTTATAAGTTTTCATTAATTAAGGAGAAATTACCCAGTATGACTTACAGAAAACTATCGCGTGAGGAGGAAAGAGTTATAGA
>JAKARU010000185.1 GCA_021819225.1 Thermoplasmata archaeon | reverse complement strand
AATATTCCCTTCGGGTATCGTCTTCACCCTCCACGAAAGTGATCGAGGTATCTCGCATTTCCTTCGCAAATATCCATCTTGCTGGTTCCCTTCTTCTCTCCATCAATTCGACACCCCTTTTATCTCATTTTTGAGGTAAGAAATATCCTTATCAGCTATGTAATTCACTTCCGTTGATCTCAGGGACAGTCCCATATTATTTATACGCAGGTTCCCCTTTATCTTCAGTGCATTGTGCACCAGGGCAGACTCAATTTTTTCCTTTACCTCTTTCTTCAGTGGAGGTCTCTGAGGGTTATCCAGGTATTCTCTTGTAATTTTTACTATGTTCTTCAGGGCTTCATATCCTGCATTAACCTGCAGGTAATCTGTCCCATCATCTATGGTAAAATAGGCAAACAGATCATAGACGAGTTTTGCATCCGGATGATCCGCACACCTAACATCATCAACCCTCTGGTTACATTCGCTGCATCTGACCACAAGCCCACTTTTTTCTCCCATATTTATCACAAATCCGGATACTGTAATTCCTCCCACTGCACCCTTTAGTGAAGATATATCCTGGATTATCTCATTGTCCCTGAGTTCAACATTCAGATATTCTACCTTAGCTTTATCAGACATGTTCAACCTGTAATAACCATTGAATTCATCCAATCTTACGCCCTCAATCCTTGCATATTTTCCCTGTTCCAGTTTCTTACCGAAGGATGATATTGGCACAGTTCCGGTCTGATCCTTAAGTATGTATTGGAACACTTCCCTTTTTTCTCCTTCTTTTTCATATTCCCTCTTATTTTCAGAAGTTAGAAGCCCCTCAACGGTTATGAATTTGTCTTTCAAATCTAAATCCTTAATCTCATAATATTTGTAAGTTCTCTTTACTTCTAGTACCTCAGTAAGTAATTTGAATTCCGTTCTGGCATCAAAATAGAGCCTCAGTTTATCCTTATAACTTTTTGTGTAACATCTTGATATCAGATATACATCATTATCTCTTACTGTGCCTGGAATAGACCATGCAGTGAAGGGCATAACGCCGGTTTCATCTCCAACAAGACCATAATGGTATGTCAGAGGTCCCTTATCGTTCTGTATCTCTCTCTTAGACATTGAAAGGATTTTCGCCTTTATCTCTATGTCCATTACCTCTCCTTTTATTTCAGCTATTTTCAATTTTTTTGAGGATTCCATTCCATATAATAATTCTATAGCAGTTATAGTTTTATCGATCTTATGCAAATTCAGGTTACATGATATATTATAACTGTTGTTACCTGAGGTTTCTCCTCTAAATCATGTGCCATTCTTATTGCGCATCTATGAATAATTGCATATTTTGAGTACAGTTTTTATTGGAAATATTTAAAAATAAATTAAATACCATTGTCATATTACTTACAGGAAGTGATTTACATTGATAGGAATAATCGGAGGCAGTGGCCTCTACAATCTTATAACAATTGAAGAAAGCAAAATGATTGACACTCCATTTGGAATACCATCTTCGGAAATAGAAATAGGAGATTTCAATGGGAAGAAAGTTGCTTTCCTACCAAGACATGGAAAGAAACACAATATACCACCTCATATGGTGAATTACAGGGCCAATATATGGGCCCTTCACAGTATCGGTTGTGATGAAATACTCGGGATAAATGCAGTAGGTTCCCTCAAGGAGGAACTAAAGCCAGGTGACGTTGTCATTCCGGATCAATACATAGATTTTACAAAAAATAGAAAGTTGACTTTCTATGATGGCCCTGAGGTTATTCATATATCGTCGGCAGATCCATTTTGCCCGAGAATCAATAAAGAATTGAGTTCAGTATCCCATAAACATGGAGATACTCACGATTCTGGAACATATGTGGTAATAGAGGGTCCAAGATTCTCTACCAGAGCTGAATCAAAAATGTTCAGACAATTTGGAGACATAATAGGAATGACTCTTGTTCCTGAGATTAATCTTGCCGATGAACTTGGCATGTGTTATTCTCTAATTGCTAATGTTACAGATTATGATGTATGGTCTGATAAACCTGTAGAAGCATCAGAAGTTATTAAGATCCTCAAAGAAAATGAGGAAAAAACACAGAAAATTATTGCAGATTTTCTGAAAATACATTCGGAAGAAAGAACATGTGAATGCAAGAATAGACTTGAAAACGCGAGGTTATAAATTTGTTAAAAATGAAATTTTTAGGAGGAGCAGAAGAAGTAGGTAGGCTAGGAATAATAATCAATATGGACGATAAGGTTTTTCAGGTGGATTATGGAGTAATTCCAGAAAAACCACCACTATTTCCATTGCCACCAGAAAAGATTGATGGACTTTTTGTTACGCACTCACATCTGGATCATATAGGTGCATTACCTATGTATTACCAGAATGATGGTGTGGATATTTTTGCAACAGAAATGACATCAAACACAGCGAGGCCAATGCTTAACGATTCGATCAAGATAACTGCCATAGAAGGTTACGTGGAAAGATTCAATCGTGAGGATGTAGAAAAGATGTACACATTCATGAATCAGACAAAATACAACGAGAAGATAGTTCTTGATGAAGTGAATGTCACACCATATTCCGCAGGACATATACCCGGTTCAACAATGTGGAAATTTGAGAATTCTGATGAAGTAATGGTTACCGGTGACCTGTATACAGGAGATTCAAAACTCTTAACAGGGGCAAAACCGAGGAAGATAAGGAATCTCGTAATTGAGAGTACATACGCCGGTAAGAATCACGAAGACAGAGAGGAAGTTAGAAAAAGATTGAGAGAAAGAGTATCTGAAATTGTAGAACATGGTGGAAAAGTAATACTTCCTTCATTTGCAATGGGAAGAATGCAGGAACTTATAATGTCCCTCTCTGACCTGCCTTACAAGATTGCAACAGATGGAATGGGCAACCTGATAACAAGCATTTATCTGAATACTCCCGGATACCTTAGATCTGACAGGGAATTCAGAAAATCTCTGTCCAGCGTAAAGGCGATAAGAGGCAAGAGGATGAGGGAGAACATAGATTCTGCAGATGTAATCATTTCCACATCAGGAATGCTGGATGGTGGACCAGCACTCTCATACATAGAAAAGTATGTGCATGATGACAAAAGTGCCATTTTCATG
Organism: Thermoplasmata archaeon; assembly: GCA_021819225.1. The sequence continues at coordinate 330 of JAKARU010000185.1, read as the reverse complement.
ACTGGATACCAGGTAGAGGGAACAAACGGCAGGAACCTTATGGAAAAAGGAACACTGAATCTATCGGGAGTAGAAGTAAAGCCTGATATGGCAGTGGAATTTTTCGATATGTCCGCTCACGCCGGTCACGATGAACTGGTCTCATTCATAAAGGGATGCCAGCCAGAGAACGTGATTCTATGTCATGGTGATCAGAGAGAGGCCATTGTGGATGATCTCGGGAATTACAACGTGATATTGCCATACAATGGAAAGGAATTCACAATAGACTGAAAAATATACTCTCTTCTTTTCATCCTAAAAGTGCTGTTACTGCGGTAATCATGAACT
>JAKARU010000184.1 GCA_021819225.1 Thermoplasmata archaeon | reverse complement strand
GGCATTTTCTTGGCAATATCGGCAACAATATTCGCATATGCTGGTTTCAGGCAACCCATTGATTACGCCGAGGAGGTAAAAAACCCTGGTAAATTTCTACCAAGGGCAATATCCATTTCCTTGGTTATTGTGATGATTTTATATGTCCTTGAAAGTCTTGCATTCCTTGGGACTATTAGCTGGAGTAAACTGAACCTTTCTCCAGGGTCTTGGGGTTCTCTATTCAGTTTGGGGTCGCCATTTACAACTGCCTCTGTTGATGTGGGTCTTGCCGCATTTGGAGTCCTGGCAGTCATAGTAATTATTATAGCATCATTCAGTGATGGTCTTGTTTACTGGGGAGGGGCCGCAAGAATAGGAAATACGATGTCACGATATAACAATTATTTCCCGGATTTCTTTGCCGATCTTAGCAAGAGAGGGATACCGTTCAATTCGGTTGTGGTGGTATTTGTAATTGCAGCATTCTATCTTGTGCTTCTTCCTTCCTTCGCCTCTCTAATAGGTGTCTTTGTGGATGCGGTCGTTATATCTTATGCTCAGTCGGCAATCAGTCTTGCCATTTTCAGGGAAAAGAATCCGGATGAAAAAAGACCATACAAACTTCCAGCTTATAAAATAATGGCACCTTTGGCGTATGTTCTTGCAGGACTTCTTGTATATTGGTCAGGTTTTACAGCAGTATCAATAAGTATAGCATCAGTTTATGCAGGTCTACTGTTTCTGATACTTGCAAAGAAGAAAAACAATTTTTCAGTTGAAGACATGTATGCCGGAATGTGGCTACCATTTTATCTTTTCACTGTTGTTGTAATATCATACTTTGGTAGTTCATTCTTTGGAGGAACAAATTTCCTGAAATTTCCGTATGATAATATAGCGTTTATACTTGATACACTGTTGTTTTACTTTATAGGCTTCCATTCAGGATTGGGGTATCACGGAAAAGGAGTTGCCGACGCTACTTGATTATTCATTTTTCCCCCCAAACATTTTAATCCAGAATTTTGCAATCTCTTCTCTTGTGGTGATCCAAACATCATCATTATTTTTAACATATTTTATGAACTCTGCAAGGGCTCTGAATCTCCCCGGTCTTCCTGTTACCCTTACATGAAATGCCGCAGACATCATCTTGGATCTGGACTGAGATTCTGAGTGCAGTAAATCAAATGTGTCTTTCAGATACTGCAGGAAATCGTCACTATTCGAAAATCTATTTATGGGATTCTGGAAGTGGAAATCGTTGGCATCTGGTGTGTAAGGGACTATCAGTATGCCAGTATCCTTGTGAAAATAAGGTATATCATCAGCATAGGAATCTGAGTCATAGATGAAATTAGCAAATTCACTCAGGATACTTAACGTATTTTGGCTTGGTTCCCTTGCATAAAAACCACGGGGCTTCTTTCCGGTAAGTTTTTCTATTGTAATGATAGATTTCCTGATTTCCTCTCTTTCTTCTTCTGACGACATGTGAAATAGCTCACGCCACCCATATCCATGGTCACATATCTCATGACCGTCTTCAATTATGGCTTTTGCAGCGTCGGGGTTAGCTTTTAATGCAAGGGCGGAAGCGTAAAATGTAGCTTTTACATCTTGCTCTTTCAAAAGGTTAAGTATTCTCCAAATACCGACGCGCTGAGCATATTCGTAAACTGATTCCATCCCCATGTCCCGCACATCTACATCTGGAGGCGCAAACTCACCGATAGTTTCAAGAAATCCGTCTGTTACAACGGAGTGTTCTGCGCCCTCTTCGTAATTAAATACAAGGGATAATGCGAGTTTCTTATCTCCGGGCCATAGGAAAGATGGAGGATTCTTTCCATAACCTATAAAGTCTCGATAAAGTGCCATGTGTGTATATGTCTGTTTAGCAATATTACTTTTTAGGGATAATGCTGGAATTCCGCCATTGTATTAATCTATATCAATTGCAATAACCCGTGCCATGGATCCACTGGCCCCCTTTAGCTTTATAGGGAGTGCAACTATGAGATATGGCTTCCCATTTTGAAGCATATGAAGATTTGTCATATCCTCTATAAATGTTATTCCGTATTTTTCTAGTCCAGTATGCACTGGGAATCCATTGTGCGAGGTGGGTTCTATGCCCAGAGTATCAACCCCAACAAGCTTTGTCCCATGTTCTCCAAGAAAATCTATGGTATCCTCTGCCAATCCTGGGAATTCATATTGCCATTCTCGTGTATGAGATCTTTTCTTATCCCATCCGGTGTTTATTAGAATGGCTTTTCCATCGTAACCTTTTTTCCACTCTGCCATTATTGCATTAAGATGAATCTCATCACCACTTATTTTAGGCCTGATGCAAAAACCCTCTTGCACCAGATAAGCCATATCTATTCTGTCGACACTCGATCCTGAAGGATACATGTGAAGTGGGGCGTCCAGATGTGTGCCGGTATGTGTAGAAGAGCTGTAAATTTCCTCTTTGTAGCCGTCTTTTTCAAAGGTCTGAATATCATGTAAAACGATTTCAGGATTTGTAGGCCACGTTGCCATTCCTGGTTCAACGGTTACTGAAAGATCAATAATTTTGTTAATTTTCATTATCAATACATCGACAAAATATTTATTAATCTTGCTCAGTTAAAAATATCGCATACGCTACATGTTTCATGAATATGGTGAACTCCTTGCCTTTGCAACAAAGCTAGTTTAATCAGTACCTAAAGGATGCCCCTTACCATTTTTGCGCTATCTAATAGTTACGTGAGGGTTGAGAATCCAATTTCATTAGTGATTACCGTTAGCAGGAGACAAGAATAATATTAACACCATACTGAAAGATGTTTGTCAACGAGGTAATCTTTGAACTGTTAAAAATGTAGAGGATCGTTGAGTGGAGCGGTACAGAATACTTTGCGGCAATTCCAAAAAATGGTTGGAAATATTGCTGACATGTTCAGTGACATGATATCCAGAGGTTAAATTATGGGAGTTTGGTTAAATGATGTTAATATTAAAACCAGTTAGGTCAGAAACGATGTCCATGAGAACTGCTGGTCTGGTCATAAGTTATGGTAAAGCTTGTCCCATCACCTGAGATAGCTGATGGTGTTGCCTCAGGCTGACCCTGCTTGTTAACCATAATAATCTCTGTTGGATTGAAGGACCCCATAGGGCTATATGTGGTGTTGTTGATAGTGGCATAATTTGTCATGTTTATTCCAGTGTAATCGTATCCGTAGTCCGCCGTTCCGAAATTCGCAAGGGGAAGTATCCCTGAGCTCGATGAAGGTGCTTCAGCTATCCACTCAGCAGAATCGTCCTGTGCTCCGCTCACAGCAGCATGTCCAGAAAATGTTCCCACGAGTGATCCACTGGATGTCGTAACATTAATGAAAGTCGAGAAATTTGATCCTCCGTCATATGTAACATTGGCGTATACGTAGTCTCCTGCAGCTGCTGTGAAACTTGCATAGACAGGTGCTGCTGGATAGAATTCATACGCCACATAG
>JAKARU010000183.1 GCA_021819225.1 Thermoplasmata archaeon | reverse complement strand
CTTATTAATTCCAGAGGATAATATATATTTTTATGAATGTAAATCGTAGTTAATTTACGAATTTCGTAGCATAGAATAGAAATCTTATTAAAAATTCCAGTAAAACAGAGGCCCCATCGAAAGAGTGCTTGTTCAAAGACATGAATTCAGAAAGAGCACAGTAAGCAGATACAACTGGGTAACTTTACATTACCCGCTTCAATTAACAGACCTGTCTGTATGCAGAGCTATAAATTGAAAGACAGAATACTTAAGGATTTTAGCAGATCAAGGGTTCTTTCGTTCCTCATGCTCATTCTTGTCTTTGCTCTTATTCTATATCTAACCAATTTTACCAGGGGACTTTATCTGGCTCCTCCATTTGCTGTATCATCATATCTCGCAGTTTATGAGAGAAACACGAGGTTTTCAAATTCAGTTTCTATAATTTCCTCTTATCTCTTTGTATTGTTCGTGACCCTGATAGTAAGGGTATTTATTTCAGATATAGAGATCGGCCTGATTGTGAGCACTCTTCTTGCAATGGCATTTATATCTTTTACCAGATTCGAACATCCACCCATGATCGCACTTACTATTTTCTCCTTCCTTGTACCAAATTTTCAGGCATTTGCTGAAAGCACATTTATCGCGCTTGCCCTGATAATTTTAGGTAGGCTGCTTGCCTTAAAATTACTTGGACCTGCGATAAATAATTGAAAATGATTTTGAATGCAACCTTTCAGTAGGAGAATTTATTCAGTTCAGAAACATATCTTGGCATACTATGTTTCATCCTGAAGAACTTGATCTTTTTACATGGCTGAACAGCAATTCCGAGAAATGCAAATTTAATATGTCCAAGAACAACATGCCTGACAGTCTCTCAAGAAAAAGCGGAATCGATTTTTCATTTCAGGAATATGAGAAAAACAGGAATATTGCAAAAGAACTATTTGTCCGAGAGTTGTCAAAAATCTACAAGGTAAATACTGACATGATTGTTCCAACAATTTCAGGTTCCGAGGCGATATACGTTTCTCTGCTTTTATTAAGGCAGCATTCTGATCACATCACATTGTTCACACCTGAATACGAACCGATTCTGAAAGTTGCAAAATCTCTTTCATTTATTTTGAAAGAGGTAAAACTAAGGGATATTACAGAATCAGATGTTCGTGAATCCTTTTCAATATCATTGCCCAATAATCCCATTAGTATTTCAAGCGATATTATCACAAAACATTTGAGGAACAATTCTGACAAATCAAGATTGAAATACATTGATGAGACCTTCCTCGAATTCAGTAAAAACAGGGGAAGGACAATTTTCTCAGAAAACAGGGGACTGATAGTCTCATCAACAATGACCAAATTCTATGGTCTGTCAGATATGAAGGTGGGCTGGATTTTTGCAGATAAGGAATATATTCCGTGGCTAAAGAAGAGCATGGATCTTATAACACCATCTATTCCTCCATATTCTCTGTGGATATCTTATCAGGCTCTTTTGAATAAGGGCTTTTTTGACCGGGAAGTCCCTGAATTCGTAAAAGGAAATATTGAGATGGTAAATGAGTTCGTTGAACAGACCCCAGGACTAGAATGGACAAGGCCAGATGGCACGACTTTTGGCTTTGTTAGAACAGGAGCGGAGGGATCTGTAGATCTATGCAAGAGGATCCTGAAAGAGACAGGTGTATTGCTGGCTCCGGGTAAATACTTTGGAGATGACCATGGTTTCAGAATTGCTTACGTAATGGAAAGAGATAACCTTCGAACTGCACTGGATTTGCTTAAAAAATTTTTCAAAAGTTAAAGAATTAAATTAAAAAAATAGGTTGTTTTTCTAAAGGTTACAGGAACCTGAAGTGCAGGCTGGGTCGAAGGTTGAATCTACCTTCAGAAGATTTTCTGGCGCAGATAATATTAAGTCTTGAGAGACTTTCTGCTTTTCTTCTGTTGTATTATTCTTTCTTTCGGTTCCGGAATACAGAACCTGCTGTGACTTGCAACCATCCCTGTAAACGGTAATTCCCTTGCAGTGAAGGTCACGGGCAAGCCTGTATGCCATTGCAATATCCTCTCTCGTAGCGCTATTTGGAAGGTTTATTGTCTTTGAAACGCCCGAATCGCAGTAATTCTGGAATGCGGCCTGCATCAGTACATGCCACTTGTAGTCAATCTCCTGAGATGTGGCATATAATTTCTTTATATTTTCAGGGAGGTCCACATCCTGTAAATTGCCTGTCCTGGCAATCTTCAGCATCAGTTTCTCAGAATAGAGATTTAATTCCCTCAAGTTTTTCTCGAGGCTCGGATTTACTTCAAGGAGTTCCTGACCATCAAGCACATGCCTAACAAAAGCCAGTGCGAAGAGTGGCTCTATTGACGATGAACATCCAGCGATTATTGATATCGTACCTGTTGGGGCAATGGTTGTAGTTGTGGAGTTTCTCATCTTTCTGCCTATGGAATCCCAGTAAGAACCCTTCCAGCCCGGGAATACACCACGTTCATTTGCCAGGGCCTCAGATGCCTTGTGCGATTCATCCTGCAGAAAGGCCATAACTCTCTCAGCAGTCTTAAGGGCTTCCGTACTTGCATAGGGTATTCCAAGATCAATAAGCATATCAGCGAATCCCATTACACCGAGTCCAATCTTTCTCGTTGTTCTGGAAACCTTTTCTATTTCCGGAACCGGGAAGAGATTAGCATCAATCACATCATCCAGGAATTTTGTCGACAGCCAGATCACATCTCTGAGATGATCAAAATCTATCTTACCATCTTTTACAAACTTTGCAAGGTTTATGGATCCCAGGTTGCATGACTCATAGGGCAAAAGAGGCTGCTCTCCGCATGGATTTGTAGATTCTATTTTCCCCAAATTAGGTACGGTATTGTGCGCGTTAATCTCATCAAGGAATATCAGACCCGGGTCCCCTGTCTTCCATGCCTGGTCTATTGTAAGATTCCAAAGGTCTGATGCCTTTATTCTTTTTTCAACCTTGCCGTTTCTCGGGTTTTTGAGATCTACGTATTCATCTCTATCGAGTTTATCAAAGAAGTTCTGATCCATACCTATTGATATGTTAAAGTTACTGAGGACTGTATTTGCGGAATCTTTTGATGTTATGAAATCAACTATTTCAGGATGGTCATAATTCAAAATACCCATGTTTGCTCCCCTTCTCTTTCCACCCTGCTTTATGACATTTGTGGTGGTGTCGAATATTGTCATGAAAGATATCGCACCAGAAGCAACTCCCTGTGTCGAGCCCACGATGTCATCATGTGGTCTTAATCTGCTGAATGAAAAGCCGGTCCCTCCCCCTGACTTATGAATTTTTGCAGCGTCTGAAAGTGTCTTGAAGATACCATCTATAGAGTCCTCAACAGGTAGGACGAAGCATGCCGATAGCTGGCCCAGCTGGGTTCCAGCATTCATGAGAGTTGGGGAATTTGGAACGAATTCAAGATTGATGAACATTTTTTCAAAGTTAGAAATGG
>JAKARU010000182.1 GCA_021819225.1 Thermoplasmata archaeon | reverse complement strand
CATATATAGCAAGCTTCATCCAGTATGTATTTACTCAAAAAAAGGGAGATAGTTCCCCCCATCTAATCTGAAATTAATCTCATTTTTTTCTTTATTTTCTCATCCAGGTTTCCAACAATATCAGTACCATGAGAGGAGATCAGATTATTTTTATTGAGTTCCTCTGTGGCATTTTTTAGTGATTCAAATGATGATTTAACCAGCATTGCATCTGGCTCATCTGTAAATCCTTCGTTGCAGGTTAACAGTTCACAAGATGAAGATCCCATAGCGATATCCCCGGTGAATATGTTACCATCATTATCTGCAAGAATCATTTCATCTATATATGGGACTTTGTCTTCCTTCTTCCGGTATACCTTAACTCGCTTTGCATTTAGCCAGAATATAGGACCTTCGTTGTAGGCCTTATAATTAGCAATTTTCTTTTCTCTATAAATTTCACCGGGTGAGACAGAAATTGAATCACCCTGATCTGGAACGTATAGCGGAATCTTTAATTTATATGAGAGATATCTCGATCCTCTGGTATGGTCAGCGGTTGTTATTATAATAGCCTCTGGTTTTCCCATGAATGTAACTGCCTGTTCAATACCGTGCACATATGGAGGGTCGATCAATAGAATGCTTCCATTTTTTATCAATAAATGACCTACCATGTCCCAGTCATACTCAGGATCCTGTGTCCTCCAAGCAAAGTTATTTTCCATTACAGGAATGAACATGATCATGATAGTATTCATTTATATATAATAACATTCAGCACTGTTATAGTTTTTAAGTTCTAACCAGCACCCATAACATGTGAAGGATGTTTATTTGTAATTACAGCACAATCCTGATATCAACGGCATATGCATCTTCCTGTGTGACGATTAACGGATTTATATCCATCTCCTTTATGCCAAGGTCCTCAATCATCCTGGATATTCCTGTTATAGCCCTGATCGTTGCGTCAACATTGTAATTTCTCTTTCTCGCATTAAGCAGCGAAAGTACCTTGCTTTCTGACATCATTTCAAGAGCCTCGTTTTCTGATACAGGAACCAGTCCATAGCTGATGCTTTTTAGCACTTCAACGTATATCCCCCCAAGTCCCGTAAGAATGGATGGGCCAAATGATGGGTCATTTAAGCCTCCAAGGAAAATCTCAACACCAGTAAGCTGTTTTTGAATCATTACCTTTCCAGTCTTACTTATCAGTGTGGTGAATGATGACTCCATGCTCCCTGCCTCAACATTCATTATCACTCCTCCGATCTCTGTCTTGTGAATTGGCTGATCAGAAGAAACCTTCATGACAACTGGATAACCTATTTTCTTGCAGAGGTCCTTAGCCTCCTCAATGGAAGAAACGATTCCCCAGTCAGGTACTCTTATGCCATACAATGCCATGAGCTTGAAGGAAAATTCATCGCTTAGTGTGCTTCTACCCTTAACCAGATCCAGCGCGCCCTTAACGGGTTCGGATATTCTTATCTTCTTCAGCGGGGGTCTAACATCCAGTATATGCTTTATTGCCTTTACTGCATCTTCAGGAAAACTGTATCCGGGTATTCCTGCAGATGAAAGAATCCTCAGTGCAGACTCTGCATCCTTTCCCATCATAACACCTATTATTCTCCTGCCCTTGAATTTTACAAGAACCTTTGCAACTTCTACGCAACTTACTGTTGCCAGTTCCTGGACGAGAACGATCTTTGTGCATTCCAGACCCTTTGCCAGGTTCATTGCCTTCATGAATCTTTCACCACTAGCGTCCCCTGAAAGATCCAGTGGGTTCTTTGGAGTACTCTGGTCTGGAAGTATTTTTCTCAGGTCAGCCTTCATGCTGTCTGTCAAATCTATCAGGTTCAGTGATTGACGTTCTATTTCATCTGTAGTTAAAACTCCGTGCCCTCCTGAGTTAGTCACAACAAGAATATCGCTTAAAAATTTCTCATCTGACTGAATTATTGTAATGAGGTTGAGAAAATCATCAAGATTGTTTACAAGTATTCCTCCAACAGTTTTCACTGCAGCCCGGAATAATTCAATTGATCCGGCTATGCTTCCCGTGTGGGTCTGAACTGCCATGGCCCCATATTTTCCTGTTCCACCTTTTATAAATATTAGATGTTTTTTGGCTGTGATGTCCGGTACCTCAGCAAGGAATCTTTCACCGTCTGCAACACCTTCTATATAGGAAAAGATAGCCTTTGTATCCAGGTCATCAGCCAGAAAGTGGAAAATATCTATTTCATTTAAATCTGTCTGATTTCCAAGGCTTACAAAATAGCTGAGCCCAGTTTTTGTTTTCTCTGCCCAGTCAAGCATATAAGCACCCATTCCACCTGATTGTGCAACTATTGCTATGTTACCCTGCTTTACGTCTTCATATGCAAAGGTGGCGTTGAATGATGGCGTGATGAACCCCATTGTGTTTGGACCGAGAAACCTTATGGAATATTTTTTTGCCACCTCCATTATCTTTAATTCAAGCTCCTTCCCTTTCTCATCAACTTCCCTGAACCCCGAGGTTATTATCACCGCAGCCCTCGTTCCTGCTTCGCCCGCCTCCACCATAACATCTACAACAGCTTCTCTTGGAACACTAATTATCACCAGATCAACCTTCGAACCTATTTCCTTAACTGATCTATAAGCTTTCAGGCCTTCAATTTCAGATTCCTTAAGGTTTATGGGATAAAGTTTACCCCTGTATGATGCTTTTATATTTCTCACGAGTATATTTCCAATCTTATCCCTGTTATTCGATGCACCAACAACGGCAATCGAATTAGGGTTGAACATATCTTCTAACATGATATAGGATTGTCTCCGTGCACTATATAATTTACTGTAACCTTTTTTCATCAGATTAATATTCAAATTTAATAAATTAAGTTAAAATAACTGGTTCATCAAAGATTTTAGGATTTTATATCATTGCCTGAGTTTTACTTTAGATTTGCCTAATTTGCCATTTTTCAAAGGTTAATCTCATTTAAATAAATCAGGTGTACCAAAGTTCCATCCACATTCTGCAAGGCATAAGTGTGCCACAATGCTTCTTTTAGGGTATCGCGGAACGATTCCACTTGACATAAGGATGGTACAAATCCATATGGGTCATGTGTCACTTTCTACAACACAGCAGTATACACATGTAACAACTGAATCTGTGGCAAACAGGGTAAGAACCATATTGCCGGGCTATAGAGGAAAGAAGAAAACATGGGGATACGTAACAAAAGGTGCGAAATGGAATGTACCTGATCCTGAGACTGATGGGGCCAACCGGATTTGAACCGGTGACCTCCCGGTTATCAGCCGGGTGCTCAAACCATGCTAAGCTATGACCCCTTTTGACCTTGATTTTTCGTAAAGTAATAAAAGTTTCGAATGGAACTCTGCATATCTGAATTGATTTTTACAAGTTTTGCTGATGCGTTTTTTAAAAAAAGTCTCAATCCTTACTATCATCCGTTTGGCTTACCCTTTATAAAAAAAGATAAT
>JAKARU010000181.1 GCA_021819225.1 Thermoplasmata archaeon | reverse complement strand
TGGTAAAACTCTGGTCTCGGCCATGCTGGCTTACACATACATAAAGCAAAACAAGAAAGTTATTATGATTTCACCAACCAGACCGCTCGTGGACCAGCATTTTCAGACAATGACGAAGTTATTTGCAGGACAGGATATAAGAATAAGGAGCCTAACGGGACATGACCCCGTGGATAAGAGGATGAGTGAATGGGCAGAAGGACAGTTCATAATATCTACTCCGCAGACAGTGGAAAAGGACATTAAGCGGGAGATAGTCTTCATGAATAATTTCTATCTGCTTATTGTGGACGAGGCACACAGGGCAACCGGTAACTATGCTTACGTTAATGTGGCAAGGGAGTTTCAAAACCTACCAGACAGGAGAATTCTTGCAATGACTGCGAGTCCCGGCTCTAAAAATGAGAAAGTGGATGAAATCAAGGATAACCTGAAAATTGCCAATGTAATGATCAGAACAGATGATGATCCGGATATCGCTCCTTACGTGAAAGGTTCAGATACAGAACCAGTTTTCATCAGGATCAGCCCGGAACAGGAAAAATGCATTTCACTTCTCAGGGAAGTCAAGAAGGACTTCATGGATCAGATACAGAAAAAATTCAGCTATGTCAAGAAGAGTGCATCAAGATCTGAGATGAGTGAATACATCCGTGACCTGTCTAAAAGAGCAACATCTGGAGACAAGTCATTGTTCACATCAATTCCCTATTTCACGGCAGTAATCCGGCTTGATGTTTTGATGGAGTATATAGAAACGCAGGGTATAGAGATAGGAAATAATTATTTGCAGGAAATGGAAAGTTCTGAGGATAAGTCCCTGATCAGGACGCTGAATCTATGGAAGAGAAACTCAACGTTTCAGCAGGTGGAAACACTTTTAAAAACAACATCTGAAAATTATGAAAATCCAAAGTTCAGGAAGGTTAAGGAAATGGCAGAATTACTCATCAGCGAACATCCAGAATCAAGGTGTCTCGTTTTTACACATTACAGGAAGACATCAGAAATTCTTTTGAAGTACCTAGAAGAGAATTCAAAAACTATCAGGGCAATCAGGTTTGTTGGTCAGGGAAACAGGGATGGAGACAAGGGGATGTCTCAGAGCTCTCAGAGAGAAGGCATAGACAAATTCAAGAATGGCATTTATAACGTGATGCTTGCCACCAGTGTGGCAGAGGAAGGTCTGGACATACCCTCAACAGATCTTGTAATATTCTACGAACCAGTTGCATCAGAAATAAGAACGATCCAGAGGAGGGGAAGAACAGGTAGGTTCAAGGCAGGAAAGGTATACATACTGATATTTAACGGAACCAGGGATCAGGCATATTACTATTCAAGTCAGAGAAAGGAGAAGGTCATGGTAAGCAGGATGAAGAAGGACATGGATGCAAAGAGAAATAAAAAGATTGACGAATACTGAGAACTTATAAAACACTCTGATCAGAAAATATGTCTTTAAGTAATTTATAAATTATCTGTGGACAGTTTGCACATCCTTGCTACAAGATAGTCAAGCTGGATGTTGTCAGAACCACCCTGAGCCAGTCTCAGTTCAGCATCTCCAAGGGCCATGAAGCTCTCCCTCTTCATTATTGGAGAGGTTTGCTCCCTGGAAATTAACTTATGAAGCGCCTTTATAATATCTATTGCTGAAAATCCCTTATCAACGATCAGGCTGGTAGAAATCCTTGAAGCTTCAACAAAATTCCCGTGCCTCATGTTACTGAGCAGAGGCACAACCTCCTTTTCATCTATTGAACCTGCAACATCGAAAACATCCTTCACCGTTGGCTTTTCTATGAAGCTTATGGACTGCAAAATATTGACCGCCTTTCTCATATCTCCATCAGAATTTTCAAAAATTGCCTCAAGTATCTCCTTATCTACAGGAAGTTTCTCCCTGTCTGCAATTTTTCCCAGGGCCTCTACCATATCTTCAATTGAAATTTTCCTGAATCTTATGATAACACATCTCGATTGTATAGGTGGAATGATCCCGGAACTGTAATTACATGAAAATATGAATCTCACGTTCTTGTAGTATATTTCCATTGTTCTCCTCAACGCGGCCTGTGCCTCTGGAGTTAACTGATCCGATTCATCAAAGAAGACAATCTTGAACTTTCCGTCAGTTATGGACCCATTCCTTGCAAATTCCTTGACATCATTCTTTATAACGTCAATGCCCCTCTCGTTGGATGCATTAAGTTCAAGCAGGTGATCTCTCCAGTTTTCTCCAAGCATCTCCCTTGCAAGGCAGAGAGCCATTGTTGTTTTTCCGACACCTGGTGGACCTGCAAATATAAGATGTGGCATTTCTCCCGACTTGATGAAACCTTCCAGCATCTTGACCGTTTCCTTCTGACCAGCAACATCACTTACCCTTTCTGGTCTGTATTTCTCAATCCAGATTTCCATCCATTCCTTATCACATATCACACATATAAACTGAACGAATGATTCTTATCCAAATAATGGTCATTCTTTTATTTCACGGATAATTACCACATCATGGAAAAAAAATCCATAGCAGTTTTTGCATCAGGTTCAGGTACAACATTCAGGGCAATACTGGATCATTCAAGGAAAAAAGATTCACCATTCGAGGTATCCTGCCTTGTTTCTGACAGGGCTAAGTCCGGTGCAGTTGGAATAGCAATGGAGAACGGGATAGAAGTCCTAAAGTATGATACAGAAACAACCAGGGTCCTGAAGATGAAAAATCCTGACCTGATCGTTCTTGCAGGATTCCTGAAGATAATAGAACCCTCCCTTCTGAAGGCATTTCCTGACCGAATCGTAAATATCCACCCATCTCTTCTTCCATCCTTTGGAGGAAAGGGTTTCTATGGCATAAAAGTGCACATGGCAGCCATAGATTATGGCGTGCAGTATAGCGGATTCACAATCCACATAGTGAACAGTGAAGTTGATCGTGGGCCAGTGATCTTTCAGTATGCAGTTCCTGTTCTTGCAGAAGATTCACCCGAATCATTACAGGAAAGAATTCACGAATACGAGTTGAAATACTATCCTATGATAATTCAGAGCATGCTCCAGAACAACTTCAGGATAGATGGAAATAGATTCTTATTGAATCTGGATTGATTGACCCTGATCTCCCTCAATCTTGCTTTTTGAATACCTCATTATAATCAGTATGATGGTGATGATTGCACATATGAATACCAGTACTATACCGATGATTATTGGCGAAAGAGCCGCTGAGCCAGAAGGCAATATGTCAACTGTGAATGTACCATCGAAAAGGAAGTGCATTGGAATGTCTACGAATGGTCCAAAGATCATGAATCCAATTGCAAAGGCAAACCCTCCAAGGGCAGCCTGTGGTATTTTTGAAAGGCTCCAGTCTCCGTAGGCATAATGAGCATAGCCAAAGAGAATACTGGTTCCGAAAATCATTACCCAGTCATACAGATCAAGTTTTCTTTGGAATTTCTTCATAAGCCTTCCAGGTACAAGAAATACCTCCCAG
>JAKARU010000180.1 GCA_021819225.1 Thermoplasmata archaeon | reverse complement strand
ATCCATTCCTTATTCTTATCAAGGAACGAATCGATCTGAGTTCTGGTTACATAGCTTGACACTCTCAGGGAGAAAGTACCATCCTTCCTGAGTCTCAGGACCATGTATTTCCTCTTCCTTCTAATCCGGATAATTTCAACGTCCATCATGATACATCTTAAGTTTCAGGTTTGATAAAATCTTGGTAAATATTGTTTTTCTCTATAGTATGACAATATTCAAATTTGAAGAGAATAGGCTTAGCTCTCCCTGAAAATCAACTTCATCAATTCCGCATAAGTTGAATATGCTTCTCTTCCCCTATCGGTGATTGATACAGAGATGCCTGGACCCTTCCTCCTGAGAACAGTTTTTACTGATACCATACCACTCTCCTCAAGTTTTTCCAGATGGTTGCTAAGGCTACCTTTCCCGCAGGAGGTTACTGCCATCAACTCCTTGAGGCTCATCTTACCATTGATTGCAAGTGATAGCAGGATTATGAGCCTTGCAGTGGATTTCATAACGGGTTCCCTAAGATTCTCTCCCAGCCTCTCAAGGAGCTGTGATACCCTTTCATCACTCTCCCTATCACCACTCAAATCAATCAACCCTTAAATGTTCAGATGTTTCTTCCATCATTTTAGTGTAATCCCTGAGAGAAATGTAGCCTGAAATGAACCAACACCCTGAAGCTATAAGCCAGATGAAGCCGTATAATGTGTAACCATATCCAAGGAAAGAAGATAATGTGCTTAATGCAGCGCTGAAAAGAAAGCTTCCCGAAGACAGGTAACCTTCAAAAGGGATTTCTCCCATGTCTTTCTTCATCCCCTTGAATATCCCAGTATAAATGAGCAAGAAGATAATGAATAGTCCAATGAGCCCTATAGGGTATCTCAGGATACCAGATGCAAGGAACAGGATCATGATGAAAAGCAGGACATTTATGAATATGGTGGCAATCCTGTTTCTTATGCCTTCCTCAACAAATCCCCTGCTCAATTTTCCCAGGGCTCTTGCTCTCTTAAAGAGAGATGTAGTAACATACATGGCCATGAAGAATATGGCTCCATAGATCACCAAATATAGAATTATCTGGATCGTCTGGTTTCTTATACCAGCAATTGGGATATAAACCGTGTCAAATAAAGCAATTGCAATTGCCCATACTATATAGTATAAACCCCATGTTTTCTTTAGGATCTTCCTATCCAGCCTGACAGCCTCCATGGTGACCTTTCTTATCTGGTCAATCGCCTGATCCAGCTCAGACTCCGTCACACTCTTCTGGCCTCCTCAATAGATCTGGCCTTTATCTTCTTCACCAGTATCATGTTCAGTACTAGCAATACAAGTATCCATATAAAAATAGACGTCAGTAGCATATAGCCATTTACGTCTCCACCAGAAACGGTTACAAGATCAAGCGGTAATTCCCTGCCATAAAATGCCTGAAGGAATAACCTCAATATTGCAGTAAAGGGTGAACCATAGACTATATACAGTGGCAATCCTACATCAAGTGCACTCAATCCGAACAGATATGAGAGCAATTGTGGGAGCATCATTAAAAAAGATATATTTTTCAATCCAATATAATTGTTCGCTGCAATAACAAGGAACACGGCAAGAAGAAACATGAAAACTCCAGTGAGTACAAACAGTCCCACTGTTTCCGGTATCTCTATTGGATAGATCATATATCCAGCCCGCATACTGAAAACGACTATTATGAGTGCCGTAAGAACACTTCCCACAATTAGATTCACCACTGCGCTGGATGCCATGAGGTTGTAAATGTAGTTAAATGGTTTCAGGACTGTGTACTTGAATGAATATATGAGAGATGAATTTGCATAGTATACTGAATATGCCACAGAGGTGCTTAGAACAGAGCCTGCTATGAGCCCAATAAATGCAAACCATTCTGACGTGTATTCCAGGCTGCTGTTATGTGTGGAAAAACTGGAGGAACCATCAAGGAAATAAGCTCCCATCACAATCCAGAAAAACATGAATCCTATGGACCATCCCAGAAGAGACTTGTTTGTAAGAAGGCTTTTTGTGTAATATCTGCCTATCATAGTGCCACCTCATCAAATATGGAATTCAGGTTGCTGACAGAAGCTATATGGACATCTCCTTTGCCAAGAGTTATTGAGAATTTTCCAAGATCTGATTCAATGAGGCCCATGTTACCTGGCACATCCCCCTTTGATACATAGAGGTCCTTAAGCATATTAGCGTTGAATTTACCATATACGTGGCCGTCCAGGATGAAATAAAGAGACCAGCCTTCCAGGTAATTGACCAGATTCAGTTCATGGGTGTTCAAAAATATATCTGCCTTGATGTCCTTCAGCATTCTTATAAGTCTTATCCTCCTAGACTGGTCAACATTATCAAATGGTTCATCAAGTAGTATAACTGAAGGAGAAAAACTCAAGGCAAGTATATTCCCTACCATCTTCTGCTCTCCTGAGCTCAGCTGGAATATTTTCTTCTTCAATATGCTTCTAAGCTGAAAATCATCCATCAGCCTGAAGGCATATGTCGGATCGCTCTTCTTCAGTTCCGCAAAAATTTGAATCAGGTCAGAAATTGTTCCCGAAGTCAATCTATATACTTCTGGAAGATTTGTTGCCAGTCCCAGATACCCCTGAATTTTGCTCACTTCAACATTATCAATTGTTACCTCACCATGGGTTTTTTCAAGGATTCCGAGTAATAACTTTATAACGCTCGTTTTTCCCGATCCGTTTGGCCCGATCATAACTACTTTCTCCCCGTTCAGTGAAATGTTTACATTATTCAGGGCGGCTCTTCCATCACCACCTGAATAGCGGGCTGTAACGTTCTTCAATTCAATCATAAAATGAAATGTTCAGAGACCTATTAAAAAGATACAGGAGTTCAAAATTTGAACTAAGTCAATTTCGAAAGGAAAAAAAGTGGTTTGAAAATATGGCTTTACCAGATGAATATCTTCTTTTCAAGTCCCTTCTTGATCTTGGAGAGCTCCATGAAGGAGGAATCAAACTTCTCGTGGTTCATAACCGGGATAGAACCCCTGAATACATTGGGAGAATGCGGATCTATGGATATTCTTCTCCTTATCTCAGGTTCCCTGTTGTTTCCCCTCCATATCTGTGCCCACGATAGGAAGAACCTCTGTTCCGGTGTGAAGCCATCAATCTTCCTGTTGAGTTCAGGATTCTTCTTCAGCCTTCTCTGCAATGCCTCGAAAGCAATGCTCACTCCTCCAAGATCTGCAATATTCTCTCCCAGGGTTAGTTTTCCATTAACATGTAGTCCTGGCAGAACTTCCAGGGAATCATAAAGCTTTACAACCTCATCTGCCCTCTCCGTGAACTTCTTCGCGTCCTCCTCTGTCCACCAGTCCTTCAGGTTTCCATCCATGTCATATCTTCTTCCCTGATCATCAAATCCATGGGTGATCTCGTGTGAGATTACACCTCCAATTCCACCGTAATTAACCGCATCGTCCATGGTAGCGTCAAA
>JAKARU010000179.1 GCA_021819225.1 Thermoplasmata archaeon | reverse complement strand
ATTGCGATCAGTTCCGCCAACTTGCCTGTATTTTTGTCGGAACTTGGTGGAAAAGCGTGAGGTGCAGTTATGAGAACATTTGCCTTCTGGGTTGATCCTATTACCTTAAACTCCCTCATTCTCTTAAATCTGTTCGCAACAGGTTTAAAAAACGGTCTACTGAAATCGGTAGCCCTGATATTCAGTGAACTTAATAACAGGGCCAATATTAACGATACGCTTAAGGTGATTGTTAAATCATAATGACCCAGAATAAAAAATGTGCCTGTAAAGGTTATAAAATATACGATAAACGGTGGTAAAATCTTCTTCGCATAGCCTTTTTTGGACGTCGAAATTGTAACTCTAATCTTTTCCTTTTCATAGTCATGATTAACATCAAAAATTTCGAATAGGATGTCCCTGGAAACTTCAATCTTATTTGTGAATCTTTCAGTTTCAGTAATTCTTCTTACGGGCAGCACCACCTTATTCCCATTTCCAAAATTAATCATTACTTCGTCGTGAAGGTCGACCCCTATTTTCCCCCTTAAGAATTCTGACATTCTACAGACTTCCTCTTGATCATATTCGTCTCCTGTTTGAATTGATTCCGGTGCTACGAAGCCTGATGAAATTTTGATAGGTGTGAAAAATACAAACCATGAAATAAGGAACAAGACCGAGGCGATCAAGCCGTAATCAAGCCACAGCATCTCTCTAGAGTATCCTCAATCGGTTATTAAGAATTTTGATTGTAAATTTAGTTATCAGTCGGTTAATTCCTATGCTATTGTAGTTTCACCCATTTTATATTTCCATCGGAAAATGACCAGAGACCTCTTTATTTCCCCGAAATACTGATGTATTCTCTACTCTAACTCTTCAATGGTTTTTGCCATGGTATCACGTAGTATTGTTCTTGCAAGTTTGCTGAACAGCATCTCCACAATATTCAGCCATGATCCATGTTTTGGCGTAAAGACAAACTGAAACCTGTTTGGAACAGTCAGGAGGCATTCCCTTGTTTTTTCGGAGGTGTGTACCCTGAGGTTATCCAGTACAAGTCTTATACTGTTATCCCTGGTTATGAATCATCCAACTTTTTCAGGGGGGAAATGGAATCACCGCCGTTTTGTGTCCTGCCTACTGTTCCCGTAACAACACCGTTATGCAGATCTCTTTCTGCCAAGAGAGAGGTTGTATCCACTCTCATGCATTCATATTCTCCGGTAACCTGTGAAGGTTTTCCATGAACCAATGGAAGTTATTTTGACTTCTACGATATTGCCTGAATTTTTAGTTTCTCATCAAATGATATTCTTATGATACCCTTGAGTTCCGGAATTATAATGCCATCATTGATCATCTCCACCTCCCTGTATACACATGAAGGGCAGTGGTCATCTTCTCCTCAAAGCCAGGATCCCTCTCCTTCACATAATACCTGACCCGGGGAAATTTATCTCTTTTCATATTGACTCTTGAAAGTTCTTCATCGGCCAGCACTATCTCCTTCTCACATCCAATGGCCCCGCTATCGTTTCTATGGTTACACATATTATCTACTTGATTAAATAATCGACTCACTACATATCTGAACCATGAACGATATTGCTGCCAGATTGTGCATCTTCGGATACTGCAATGTCATACGTCTTTCCTTTCTTCACGCCTATGCTGGAAAGGTGTCTCTTCTTGTATTCGTTGAGTTCATCCCTTAGTTTCCAATTTTCATCCTCCAGCCTGTCGACGATCTTCTTTAAATTCTCATAGGCATGCTGGAATTTATCCAGCATCTAATGATCTTTTGGTGTCTCTGCAAGAAGTTTAATTATTCTATTAATATAATATATCTATTATATAATGATCTTTTAGTCCATAATACTTCATCCAAATAAGAGTGCGGCACATCAGAATGACCAGTTACGAAGAACCCAAAAATTAATATGTTGTTGGAAAATATTCATCGTGATATATTATGGAAGATGTATTGCAGATATCAGAATTAGAACCAACTGCCGTTTATACATTTGCTGCGAAATACAGGTTAAGCCCTGAGTTTAGGGAACGGGTAAACATAAGGCCTACGGAGGCTATTAGACAAAACGTGGGGATTGAAATTCACTCCAAATTTGATATACCAAATAACTCTCGATTTTTAACATCTGAGCAGATAAGCAAAATAATAAAAATAACCAACAGAGACGAAATCCTTGTAAATGACATTCTATTGAGTAAAGACATAGTTGCCACCACAGATTATGTATTAGAAATAAACTCTCATAATAATGAAACAGGGGATGGTTTTTGAATATGAATCGTTTGGAATTTAATGTCTGTAAGAATTGTGGACATTCGGTTGTTAATTTCAATTCCAAATGGATGCATCACATCTCAAGAAGTAAACTCTTGGGTTTCCCACACTGGCCCGCTGGACATATAATTACTTTGGATTGCAAGTGGGGATGCAAATGCAATATTCCTGAACCTGATAAGACTAAGCCTTCAAAAACTAAGCTGGTATATCTGGGTAAAAGGATAGACAGGTAGGACATTTCATCCAGAAATTGTTTCTTATTTGGAGTGTCAGTGTTTATTGATAATTTACCAATCAGGAGAAGGACTGTCATAAGCGCTACAACGCGTTAGAAAGTCAATTAAATATTTTCTATTGAAATCATTCAAAATGTATCCATGCAAGTCTGAAAAAATCTATCACCTTCAGATCTGTTCTTTTAATGGGTCTTCACATGGAAAAATTTCATATGTCTATTTCTCCTATTAACTTAATCATGTGAAACCCTGTAAAACCAATGTTTATATGGGCCTGGCCGGATTCGAACCGGCGATCTTCGCTGTGTGAGAGCGACGTCATAACCACTGGACTACAAGCCCTTCGGCTGTAATTTTATTCAGGTTAAAAGTCTTTTAGTTGCATATGACCCGATCCATATGAGACAAAATGCATCTTAAATCAAACCTGTTTGCTTGTTTAAACGTGAGTTAATTAGCCAAATCATAATTCATTAAAGTCTTTGGCAAGTACATTTTTTCATTGCAATATAGGGTCAGAGGAAATGAAGTGGTCAAACTCATTCTTAATGAAAATGTCAGCAGGGTATCATCGTTTGCTGCATTTGCCGTAGTGTCACAACGTACTTTATTACCAACCCAGTTAATCATATGGGGCCATAAGAAATAATGCGTATCAGCCTGATCAGGCGATAATTTCACAATCAAAATATGTTTGTACTCCACACATTATAATTCAGAAACCATTATCACCCATTCTTTCTCATATATGTCATATATGGATCGGGTATATTTTGTGTAATTATTTTTCAGATGCGATCGTGAATTAACTACACGGCAATTTTTGTATTCTCATACAAATGTTCCGCTTTGTTCTTAAAAAAATTGTAAGAGGCAAACAATATATATCTTAAAGGGTGATCGTTAAAAATGAATGATAAATTTGGCAGGATATTCAGGGGTAGCATTCTGAATTATTATTCCGACATCG
>JAKARU010000178.1 GCA_021819225.1 Thermoplasmata archaeon | reverse complement strand
AATAGAGGATCGCATGGATGAACTCAGAAATATTCAGAAGGAGAGGCAAAAGAGAAACAGCACTAAAGGAAAGATAAATAAATCGGATGCAATTACATGATTACCATAGAACTTTTTTCATAGAAGGATAGAAGCTTCATTTGTATCATCTGATGTAGAGCTAATGAATATTAAAATAGCTTCATGTTAAATCGCTCAATTTACAAAAGATTTCTTTAAATTAAAGTTATTCATTACGTGAAACATGATTGAAAAAACAACAACTGTCAAGAAAGGAGAGATCTTTGGTTCTGTATTCCAGAAGAATAAGGATATCGTAGCAGTTGTGGTGGATGGAACACTTCACGATCTCAGAGAAAAGGCAGGTGAAGATTGCCAGGTTGAAGGTATATCCATTTCAAGTGAGGAAGGACTGGAAATACTGAGGCATTCTGCAGCACATCTTCTCGCCCATGCTGTAACAGAGATACACCATGATGCAAAGCCAAATGCAGGTCCTGTAATAGAAGATGGGTTCTATTATGATATTGATATGCCACCACCCTCCCAGGAAGAACTTGATAAAATTGAGATAAAGATGAGGGAACTTGCGGAAATGAAGATACCCATTGAAAGGGAGGAGCATTCAAGGGAAGAACTCCTTAAAATTTTCAGGCACAATAAATACAAGATCGATAAGATCAATGAGAACGTTGAAAAATCATCCACAGTATACAGGGAGGGGAATTTTGTGGA
Source organism: Thermoplasmata archaeon (assembly GCA_021819225.1). Next base: position 2,784 of record JAKARU010000178.1, on the reverse strand, counting down.
TTTCTGCAAGGGACCACATGTTCCTGATACCTCCTACATCAAGCATTTCAAACTTCTTAACGTTTCAAGCACAAATTATAAGGGCGACCTTAAGAGGGAAAAACTTGTCAGAATTTATGGAACTGCATTTCCCGATGACAAATCACTCAAGACATTTCTCCGAAACAGGGAAGAGGCAGCAAAGAGAGACCACAGGAAGATCGGCCAGGAGATGGATCTGTTCGTATTCAATTCAGAGAGAGCCCCTGGACTTCCACTCTACACTGCAAAGGGTGCCGTGATAAGAAATGAACTCATAAATTTTATGAGGGAACTGAATACAAAATTTGGCTGGGAAGAAGTATGCACCCCGCATCTCTTCAAGGACACAATGTGGAAGATATCAGGCCACTACTACAAGTATAAGGATGACATGTTCCTCTTTACGCTTCCGGACGGAGATTCCTATGCGCTCAAACCCATGAACTGCCCTGGACATATAACTATATACGAGAATACACCCCACTCCTACAGGGATCTGCCTGTGAAGATAAGTGAATTTGGCACTGTGTACAGGTATGAAAAATCAGGAGAAGTTGGTGGTTTGACCAGACCCAGGACGTTTACCATCGACGACGGACACGAATTTATGAGGCCTGACCAGATTCAGGGAGAGATCGAAAAGGTTCTCGAAATGATGGATATTACATTTAAGACCTTCTTTGATGAGATTGAAATAAAATATGATCTTTCGATCGCAGATAAGACAAAGCCTGAAAACTATCTTGTGAGTTACAGATGCAATGACTGCGGAATGATAAATGAACCCAAGAGAATATCCGGTGGAGATGGTGAATTAAAATGTGCTTCATGCGGTTCGATTAACATGGAACCAGACTTTTCCCTGTGGGATAATGCGACTGAACAGCTGAGGAATGCCCTAAGGGCGAGAAATATAGACTATAAGGAATTCGTTGGGGAAGCAGCTTTCTATGGACCAAAGATAGATGTTCACATAAAGGACGCAATAGGAAGATCATGGCAGCTTACAACCATTCAGATCGACTTCTTCATGCCAATAACGTTCGGTCTCTATTACATAAATGAGGAGAGCAAAAAGGAAACGCCGGTTATGCTTCACAGGGCAATTTATGGATCTATTGAAAGATTCCTTGTCATACTTCTGGAGAATTCATACGGTAAGTTGCCAACATGGCTGTCGCCGATACAAGCATATATTATCCCGTTAAGTGATCAATTTAAGGAATACGCTATTGAGATCGAAACTATGCTGAAAGAAAACGGAATAAGAACATATTTGGATGATTCTCAGGAGAGCGTGTCCAAAAAAATCAAGCTTGGAAGAGTGTACAGGCCAGCGTATTTTGTAATAGTAGGAGAGAAGGAAAAGGAGAACAGAGAGGTTTCAGTTAGAAACAGGAAGGATAGGATTCAGAACCTAAAAGTTGATGAATTTCTTGATAAGATTAAAAGTGAGACGAGGATGAGAGGAAAGAATGAAACGTTATAATAGTTATATGACGATACTCAGTCATTGCAATGGATTATCAGACAGTTTTCCTGCTTGATCTCTGTTCTCGTATGGACTTAATTATGTTACAATAGGGCCATGAATGATAGTTTGCGGTCTCCATCAAAAATGGATTATGAGATAGTAAATATTCAGTTTCCGAAAATGGATAATTTTGAATTTGGGTTTACACATGTTTTGCTTACGACGTAGATGCATTGAAGATCATCAATGGATAGCATTATCTATGAAACTTGTTGTGGAAAAATAAGCATAAAAAGAGTTAATTATAGAAGTGTGTGACTGAAAGTAATTCGGTTTTCAAAGGAAATCATTAAATTATTCCATGCGTGAGCAGAATATGTTAGAAAATAGAAATCCTCTTTAGAATTGAGGTGTATCGAGGAACATAATGATGTGCATATTGAAGATGGATGGATACTTTCTCAATATTTTTATTTGTTAATGATCCTTACAAAACTTGAAATAACTAACTAATATTGTCGAGTGTAATATGGTCAAAATACCAGAAACCATAGTGTCCCGAGTGTTTTTAGATGTGTCAATCTGAATGTATCAATCTCTTATAGAGTATATTTCTGACGGTCCGTGTCCTTGTCTTCAGGGTAGACTACCTCACGTATCAATCTCTTATAGAGTATATTTCTGACCTATCACATATACCTGTGCCGTTAGCTCGAACTTCAGGTATCAATCTCTTATAGAGTATATTTCTGACAATACCAATTTCGATGGTACATTATCAGTATTCAAGTATCAATCTCTTATAGAGTATATTTCTGACCGATTCTATTTCGACTGATTCTCAAAATACATACTAGTATCAATCTCTTATAGAGTATATTTCTGACGGACATCAGGATCGACCTAACCACGTTCATTGGATCGCATCAATCTCTTATAGAGTATATTTCTGACTTTTTACATTTTGGATCATGCCGCTATAGGGTATCCGTATCAATCTCTTATAGAGTATATTTCTGACAGCTATGACCTGACAACATCACAATGGGACGCTTCAGTATCAATCTCTTATAGAGTATATTTCTGACAAAAGGTGCAGGAATGCTTGCAAATGATCTGAATACGTATCAATCTCTTATAGAGTATATTTCTGACGGAATATCCGTTTCCTACAATCATCGGGTCAGGATAGTATCAATCTCTTATAGAGTATATTTCTGACCCTGGCAGCTCTTCTTACTGGTCTATTTTTAGATTTGTATCAATCTCTTATAGAGTATATTTCTGAC
>JAKARU010000177.1 GCA_021819225.1 Thermoplasmata archaeon | reverse complement strand
TTGGAAGTCATAGTTAAGAGAAGTGTAAAAAGAAAGAAGACAATTAATGCTCATATCAAGTACGGTAAGATCATAATCCAGATCCCCACAGGCCTTTCCAAATCGGAGGAGATATCAATCGTACAGAAAATGCGGAAGCGACTGGAGGCCAGAAAGGATGTTCAGGATTCTAAAAACAGAGATTTGCTTGAAAGAAGATTTAACTTCCTGAACACCAAGTTTTTCTCAGGCAGGCTCGTGGCTTCCCTCTCTTTTTCAGGACGACAGGAATTCAGGAATGGAAGCTGCTCCCCGGCCAATAAGACGATCAGGATTTCACATAATTTAATCAGTATGCCTGTGTGGGTTTTGGACTATGTCCTGATGCATGAGATGACGCATTTATTATACAGCAATCACTCGAAAGAGTTCTGGAAGAAGGTCAATGAATATAAGTACACTGAAAGGGCCAGAGGGTTCCTGATTGCGAAAGGAATGGAAAAGGAAGATAATGGACCTAACAATTAGAATCCCATTAAATTTACAAAATATATAAAATTAAAAGATTCTCCCTATGATTTAATGAAATATGTTTTCTCATTTCTTAAACATGATGATGCGATAAGAAGAGCATGTGTTCCAAATCCATACTTTCGTCATTTCTGGCACAGTACGCTGATATTCGTTAATGCAGGTCCTTAAAAATAGCATATTTAAGAAAATGTGTGTCAGAAGTCAAGTACAAAGATATCAAATAAGTTATAAAAAGAGGCGATGATCAAAGAAAAAGGAATAATTCAACATAGCAGGCAGGTAAATTCCTTTAATCTTAACTCCTATTACTAATCTTTTCTAGAAAAAGATACCAATGATGCAAGCAGGGGGAGGAATATCCATAAGAGACCAGCAGCTACGACTAAAGGAAAAGTAAGATAAATTTCAGATACCGGATATGAGGCCAACCCAATAGTATAAACATTGTGCTGTTGCAAATATGTTATAAGGTTAATATAGCCCGAAGGAGTAATGTAATCTAGGATTGCCTGTGTTCTAAGGTATTCAAGGGTACCATAATTTTGATTTAGTAGATAGGTTGAAACAAATATTGGTATTGCGGGTAATGCGTAGAAGGTCCAGAAGAAATCGAAGAAGAAAAAAGCCAGCATTACGGTCGCAATTATCTTTCCTATCGAATTCATTATCGAAGATGCAAAAAATATCAAACCGGAAAATCCACATATCATCACGGCCAAGGCCCAGAATGAAAGCAGTATGGAACTAAGCGGAATATATGTTCCCAATAAGTAATGGAAGAGGGTCGAGCTCAATCCAAGTGATGCTAGAGAAGCTACGAATACAGCCCCCACTGAAGCCATGTATCTCGAAAGGATGACCGAACGTCTAGAAATAGGCCGAACTACCACGGTCGATAGAACCCCAGTTACACGATCCCTTCCAAATACCAGGAAGGCCGAAAGCATTGCTAGAAGCGGCACAAAGAGGCTGAGCATTGGAAGCTCGGTCTTAAAGAAAAGTGAGTTGACAGCATTTGGCGATGTTGTACGTGACAGATTAAGTGCAATCCAGCCCACTTCTGTCCCGTTGCTAGAAAAAAATTCGAATATGTAATCGGAGGTGTTTGTGTTAGTTGTCAGGTTCACGGGACTGATTACCATCGATTCTTGGCTCTTGAAAGTCCTGAAATATTTCATCTCGCTCTCGTTGTAGTTGGATCCACCTCGCTCCTTGGTGAAATTATTTAAATAATCAATGGGTCCATAGACGGTATAGCCTGTGCCTCCGGAGGTTAGAATGCCTTTTTTGTCCGTTATATAGTACATCGAAATGTTGGGGAAATTTGACAGATTTGATGGCTGGTAGGTTACCAGGATTCCATATAATTTTGGGTCATTATTTATCTGTGCCGGGCATATTGTATATCGCGATGAATATAATGTTTCATTCTGGTCAAAAATCGGTTTCGAGCATGTGAAATATGGATTTCCCTTAGGCTTAAGCATTATTATTCCTTCCCGCAGCGATGTTGATGATTCCCCCGGAACCTGGTCGTATGTATACGACGAATTTGCGATTTCACTTGTGTTATAAGAATGCAGTGTTGTGTTTGCATAACCTGCTGAATCCGTGGTAAATGAGTAATTATGGCCAGAAATGCTCAAATTAACTGTCTCGCCAAAGATTGGGGTTCCATAAGCGTTAGAATATACATAAACGCTTATTGTGAAAGTAAGGTTCTGTCCCTCTGCATATCCCTTCGCATTTACGCTATCAGAATAGTTAACAGAGGAAATGCTCGTGACAGCGACAAGGGCTGGTATCAATATTATCACTATCATCATCAGGATTGTTGTCTTTGCAAGAAGAGCTCTTCTGATCTCATGTAATATCTGCTTCATAGCGCCTCGCCAATCAGGGTCAGGAAGTATTCCTCCAGGCTTTTCTTCTCAAGATCAAGATGAGATATGCGGTAGCCATGGGATGAGATATCTGAAGATATGTTCTCCATATCCTTTTCATTTAGGTCGCCATTAACTATTACATTTTGGCCGTCGATTCTTACTGTCCCGTATTTTGATAATAGCATTTCAAGGGATTTATCAACGTGATCTGCCCTGATTCTTATTCCAGTGGAACCGAGAGATTTCATTTCATCATTTGTAAGCGTTTTTATGATTTTTCCATGGTGCATTATTATGACACGATCCGCAAGGTTTTCGAGTACGCCGAGCAGATGTGTTGACAAAAGTATGGCTTTTCCCTGCTTTTTCCATTCCAGAATCAACTTCTTGATTAGGTTGATCCCGCTTGGGTCAAGACCATTCAGTATCTCATCAAGCAGCAGGTTTCTTGGATTGGATATCATTGCAGATGCGAGTGCGAAGCGCTTTTTCATGCCCTGCGAATAAGCGCTTGCAGGTCTGTATGCATCTTCTTCGAGCCCGACGGTTCTCAACAAATCCATGGATCTGTTGAATGCCTCCTTCCGGGGAATTTTGTAGAAACCGGCATAATAAAGCATAAGGTGAATTGCTTTTGTGTTCGGCTCGAAGTTTGGGTTCTCTGAAACCCATCCTATTTCTTGCGAAGCTTTTGCCTTCTCCTCCACGATCTCCATGTCATCAATCAGTATCCTGCCGCCGGAAGGCAGGATGACACCGCAAGATGCATTTATTGTCGTGGTCTTGCCTGCCCCGTTCAGGCCAACTAAGCCAAGAATTTCACCGTTATTAACACTGAAACTGATCCCATCAACAGCAATCTTGGATTTATGATTATATGTCTTCCTTAAGTTCTCTATAATGATCATATCGAAACGCTATTTACTGCCAAAAGGAAATAGTGTATAAACGTTTTCCCAAAAAGGTTCAAACGCTTCATGCTATCAATAATATAGCGTTATCTTATTAGAACTATTGACAATTAGAATTCAGGATTATTATCAAACAGTGTAAATTTTGAACATTCAAAGACTGAATTATAGAAATATGTTTTCTCATTTCTTAAATATGATGATATGATAAGAAGAGC
>JAKARU010000176.1 GCA_021819225.1 Thermoplasmata archaeon | reverse complement strand
CGATCTCAATCGTTACAGCATCAGTAAGTACTTCTTCTCAGGCATTAACTAATTCACAGGTTACATACACTCTAACCGTTAATGGGACTATTGTATATACGGGATTACTCTCGCAGACCAGTGATACAAGCTCTTCAACAGTAGGAGGAACTCTTTACATAAGTACTGCATCGTCATCATTCACCGGTGGCTCTGTCTATACATTCTTTGTACATTCAAAAGGCGCAACATCATCCGGAACATCTTTTGCTAATACCATATCAAATTACGAATTAACCTTGAACTATAAAGGAACTCAGTTTTATAGTTCAGGAACACAGACAGCATAATCTTTAACTACAAACTTTTAATTTTTAATTGTACTATCTTTTTATGGAAGATCAGAGTAATGAATTGTATATGTTGATTCTTTCTATAAAGGAATTTCAACATGCAAACGTAAAGGACATTTTAGATAAAGAAAAGTTGAAGCATAATTCAGGGTTGAAGCATCTTAATTTATACGAATCTCTAAGAGGAGATTGCGACATTATTGGGTGGGCATCTGCCGATGATCCTTCCAATATCTTATCACTTCTTAAGGAATTAAAGAAGGTAATTGAAGGAAAAGGCGAGATTATTCATTCTTTTCATTCAATATATCAGAGATCACCCTATTTGAAAAATTCAATGAACATAGAAGAACAAATACTCAATAGCCGAAAGAAGTATATGATCGCTTATCCAATGTCAAAGTCAAATGACTGGTATCTTCTTCCATATGATGAAAGGAAAAGAATAATGGACGAACATATAAGAGCAGCAATGACAGATCCAAACAATAAGGATATCCTCTCATACACAACCTATTCATTCGGGATAGGAGACCAGGAATTTGTAGTGATTTACGAAACCGATAGCCTGTATTCGTGGATGAAGGTCACTGAAAAACTTAGGGAGGTAGAGGCAAGAAAGTGGATTATTAAGGAGACACCAATACTCACTGGAATAAGGATTGAAGAGAAATGAATATTTTCCTGGTAAGATATTCTGAAATTGGGCTTAAAGGCCAGAAAACCAGAAAGGATATGGAGACCCGGCTTGTAAGGAATATTAAGATCTCCCATAAGATGATGGGTCGGGAGGTAGATGTGAAAGCTGAACGGGGGCGGATATTTGTTTATAGCAATGATCGAGACTCTTCCATCAAGTCTCTTTCAAGGGTAATGGGAATCAAGTCGTTTTCCGAAGTGAATCTTGTTGAATCCGGAAGTATGGACAGGATTGTGGATGCCGTGAAGACCATGTTTCTTGATAAGGTCAGGGGCAAAACATTTGCAGTCTCTACAAGAAGAACAGGAAATCATCCTTTTACATCCATCGAGCTGAGCAGGGCGGTTGCTGACTCTATATATATGGAATCAAGGGGGGTTGATCTGTCCAATCCAGAAATTCAGATAAACATTGAAGTGAGGGGAAACTCTGCATATATAATCAGGGATAGAATCGATGGCCCGGGAGGTTTACCACTGGGAAGCGAGGCAAAATTGACTGCCCTGGTTTCTGGCGGAATTGATTCCCCCGTTGCTGTCTGGATGATGCTTAAGCGTGGATCACCAGTTGACATGATATTTGTTTCACTGGCGTATCCACTGGATGCCAGGCAGTTCCTCAGGAATGCTAAATCCCTCTATGATAACTGGTACTTTGGTTACGATCCTATAATTTACATTGTAGACGCTGGAAGGCTTGTAGATCAATACCTCTCCAAAGGAAAGATGAAATTTTCAAATGTGAGCTTCAAGAAGATCATGTACAACATTGGGGAGAAATTAGCCAAAGAAACTGGATGTTACGGCATAATTACCGGGGAATCATCCGGGCAGGTATCATCCCAGACTCCTGAGAACCTCATGCAACTTAGCAGGATGATGGAAATCCCGGTTCACCGTCCACTGATCGGTCTGGACAAGGATGAGATTATCCAGATATCACGAAAAATAGGCACTTTTAGCAATGACGATTTTGGGGAGTTCTGTTCCCTGTTTGGCGAGGTTCCAATTACACATATAAAACGTGAAGAATTGCAGCAGGACATGGATAATCTTTACGATTATTTTCCTTCCAGAGGTGAAATCCATAAACTAAGAGGTTCGCAGATAGATTCTCTGTTGAATACATCTGATCAGAACTATGAGAAAGATGTTATTGAAGATGGCGACACTGTCATTGACCTTAGGGACAGGCTGTCATATAAACAGTGGCATCATCCAGGTTCCATTAATGTGCAGATGGATCAGGTTTTTGAAAAGGTCAGGGAAATGGAAAATAAGGGCAGCATCATACTTTATTGCCAGAAGGGCCTTCAGAGTGCCCACGTTGCTGCTAGGCTGAGGGAAATGGGATACAGTGCGTTCTATACAAAAATTGACAGAATCAGGAATCAAACTCAGTAAAATACTCTTTTGCCCTTTTTCTATACTCTTCTGCAGAGGTTAATGCCCTCTTTATGGCTTCCTCAGGTGTCTCAACTGGATAGAAATTCCCCTCTTTCTGCCTTGTCCTGTTAAGAGGCAAACTTCCAAGGCTTATAACATCCTTCCCCTCACTGATACCAAAGGATTCCTCAGATATGGTACCGTTTGAGCCGTCTATTGCTATGAGTGCATCAGAAGCTCTTGTTATAAGAAAATTCCGGGCATATCCCATTCCTGATGGGATTGAGTAAGTGAGAAATTCATTTTCCATCTTTCTGGTGAAACCGGGGAGTATTCCAATCGTAACCCCTCCATTCTCGTGGGCTCCCCTTGCGACTTCCCTCATCACTCCATTCAGTCCACCACATACAACAACGCATTTTGATTCTGCCAGTAATTTGCCTACCTTATACGCAATATCAAGGTATTTCTCCTGTGGGTTGGCTCCGCCTATAACCCCAATGTAAAAACTTGTCCTCATCCTGAACTGATTATATCGCAGTATTTTTAGGTTGGGCAAACATAACATCCCAGTCAAAACAAACGTTTGAATAACCAATGATACTGGATCAATCAGGACAATCTATTGAGGAATTTCAGTTGTTACCTAAACTCCCCCCTAATTTAACCCATAGGTATCATGTCTTTGAACAGCTCAGCAATCCTTTCAACCTTTTTCGGAACTGCAGCAAAGTATTCTGTACCTTTCTTTTCAACAATCCTCTCCATCTTTGAAAGTTCAAAGATGATCTCGTTCACAGACATCTTTCCCAGCAGATCATGTTCCTTCAACACCTTCAGTATATGGAATCTTATCCTCAATGCGAGAAACATGATGAAGAAGAATCCCTTCACCTTCTCATTGTCCCTGAGATATGACCTGTCTGATTCAAGATCACCCTTCATTGTATCGAACACCTGTTCAACCTCTTCCCTTGACTTGTACTGTTCGCATATTTCTGATGGATTCCGATCAAGATCAGATATTATTGCAAAAACACCCAGCAGATTCTTCTTATCATGGAAATATTCCATATCCTTTACGGAGGATGCAACATCTCTCAAAATTGATTATTCCTCCT
>JAKARU010000175.1 GCA_021819225.1 Thermoplasmata archaeon | reverse complement strand
GAGCCAGTCATCTTTCATCCTTCATGAATGGTTTCATCAAATTCACCGTTGCTTTCCTCTCGATGCAGTTTTCTTCGCAGGTCTCCAGGAACATCGGGTGTATTATTAGCACCCCTGATCCTTTCAGAGACAAATTATGTCCCGTAATGAAAGTCGACATCATCATGGGAGACACAAAAACAAGGGCCATACAGGCGAAAGCAAATATCTCCTTCCATTCAGGAAAATATTTCTTAAGAGACGCAATCATGTCATCTGAAATATTCAGGAGAAAAAAAGACCTATATCCTTCACCTGTGTCTGATCATAGCGTTTCATGATGCCTTTTTTTTCAGTTCTATGAGTCTCATGGTGTTATCCTTCCAGGATATCCACCCATCTTCATCCTTTGCTTCTTCGTTATGGGCCCCATTTGCTTGTAACACGGTAAAGATAATACATATCAACTCTCCTCATTATCAAGATACTTTTCTGGATGAATTTCAATAACCAATCCGGATCGCCCATATCATGTACATAATGAGTATCTAAACGTTTGAACACCTGCATTTAGTGTCAAAAAACAAAGAAGTTCTCCAAACACATAATGCATAATTGCATGAGTTAGACAACAGTCTTTAAGCATCTCTTTCTATTCGTTTTACTCTCGGGTTCTGATTTTATAAATTTTCTAACAATGTTCCTGAATATATTCAGCTCTCTTGCTGATCACTTGATGTTTATTCCTTTTTTCTACATGTTGCGTATCATTCTTCACATCATCAGACTGAACAACTCAGCATGATATCTGCTTGGTTAAGAATAATATATAAGATCACGGTGTTAGAATCGGTGGAGAACAAAATTAAACCGTCGAAAATGCGCAAAAATAAACTGGCTTTGCATAAAAAAATTGCGTGTTAAGGTTTAGGGTTAGTTCATAAATTATCAGCCTCTTTATCTCCAAATTTGTGAAATAGAGTTAACATTGCAGGAAAGTAGAATGTTCTGATCAAGAATGTGTCTATCAAAAGAGAAATGATGAATGCAATTCCCAGCTCCTCCAGGAAGGCTACCGGTATTAGTGATAAGGCGCCCAGAGAAAACGCGAGGATAAGCCCCAGTGCCGTTATGGTCTTGGCACCATAAACCATCCCTTTCCTTATGCCACTATCAAATCCATCTTTTTTTGTCTCTTCTATCACATTGGAGGCGATAAATACGGTGTAATCATTACCTATACTGAAAAGAATTATGAACAGTATGATTGGTATTAGATATATCAATTGAATATGAAGAATGAACATTGAAATGTAATATAGAATGAATGTACTCCAAGATATGCTAAAGAACGTACCAGATATTGCAATTATGGGGTACCTCAACTGTCTAAATGCGATTAAGAGAATTACAAATATGGAAATAATTATGAAAATTTCAAGGCTATGATATATGGAGTTATTTTCCGTCCTCTGATCTATTATTTCCGATGTTAAGCCTCCCACCACGTAACTGCTGTTTCCCCTGAGTTCCGTTACGTCATGAATTGCGGAATTTGAGTATGGATTTGAATTCAGTGTAATAATAAAGAGAAAGAACTTCCCATTGTCTATCTGGAATTCCTCTGGACTTATATTGTTTGAAATGGCTCTTCCATTTATGAATGGGCCATTTATTGACGTTACGAATTCTTCACTATTAAGAGCATCAGCTACTTTCATTAATGTATTGTTTTCTTCACTGTTCAGGTGAATAGTGTTAAATCCAGCTTTGTATATGACAAACACTGGAAATATTTTATCCTCCCCAAAATTTTCATAAATCAGGTTCAGTCCTTTTACTGAACTCAAATCTTGCGAAAGCCCAGTGTTGAAGTTATAGGTTGTTGGAACAGTATAAAAGAAGTATATACCTAGAGTACCCAATAAAACGAATGCAATTGCCACTGCAGAGGCTTTTTTCACTGAAAAGTCCGTGGTTTTATAGAAAAATGATCTCCTATGCGAGTCATCAGAAAGTTGGCTCAAACCTTTTTTCATTATGAGTCTGTTTCTTAGAAAATACATGGAAACCGGCAAAAGCGTTACCTGGATTAAAACTGTGTATATTACTGCCTGAAATAGGACAATACCCCAATCAAGAAATGTTGGGGCCAGCGAAAAGGTGAGTAGAGTGAATGCAACAGTTATGCCGCTAATTATAACAGCCTTGCCAGCTGTGTCTGTAGCTTTGTATATCGCATCCTTCGGATCTCTTCCTTCTCTTATTTCCCTTCTATAACGGGATATGATGAAAACGAGATAGTCCGTAGAAATACCCAGTATAACTGCAGTGAGAGTGTAATTAACAATAAATGACACGTTTCCTATGATGAGCCCGGTTATAAATATGGAAACGTAACCCATTAACAGTGAAAACCCAACAAGAAATAGTGCAATGGCCGAGGACCAATAAGAGATGAGAGTTATGAAAATAGCAACGAGAAGGATTATGAATATCAATCCAAATGCAAATCCTGATTTGGCAGTAACCTGGGAAGTCTGAACAGAAATAGCGCCCGTACCAGTAACTATCCCACTTCCATTTAGAAATTTCTGGGTCAGATTCTGAATTTCAGGATAGGCAATTTGAGATGGCGATGAACCGTTTCTATACTGGAATCCCGAGGGTACGTTAAAATATATGTCTAATAACATTATGGCCTTATTTGGACTCACCCCTTGAGACGTTACAAACGAAGGGGCTCCATACAATCCATATGTATGAACATAAAAATATCCTGGATTATTAGATGAAACGATTGAGAAAACAATTTCACTTGATATGTTAAAACCTATTTCATTGGTTATGTACATTGAAGTTGCTGAACTCAAAGTCATTTTATCCGTGAAATTAAATATTCCAATATTAGAAATTACCAGGGATTGCATCTGGAGTTTTATTCCTGCCTGTTCCAGTGTCAAATTTATGTCGGCTTCTATTTTGTTCGCCCCATAACCATTAGATTTTTCTAAATTTGACAAGAACAATCTCTCATATGTTGAGTTGTTGAAACCACCTTCGGCAGCAGAAATATTTATGTCGGATTGGTTGTAAGAGAGAGCCTTCCAGTGGATGTAGAATAAGTAAGGGAACCCATAAATATAATTTGAAGTATTGCTCACCTGATAATACAAGGATTTAACTAAGCTACCTGTTGATCCCGTAACATTTTGGATGTAATTTTCATACTGATTTAATGGGGAAGAAACTCCATTAATATTTTGAATATTCGAAGAACATATGGAGTTTTCAAGATTCATAACCTTTTGAGTAAGAGACACGTTAGAATAGGGATTGCCTTGAACTACTATCTCCAAACTCTGGTTTCTCTGGGATGTATTCGATAAAATCTGAGAGGCCAGGTAGGATTCAGTATCTGTAGATGTAGGGGCACTATTGGAATAATTCAGATAATTTCCATAGGACATGACTGCGGGAATAGCCACAAGAAGCACCACTATCCATATAGCAATAACTGCAAACCTTTTGTTTAGCAATTTCTTTCCGTTTATCACAAGAGCTGAAGAGATAT
>JAKARU010000008.1 GCA_021819225.1 Thermoplasmata archaeon | reverse complement strand
TCTGATTTTTTTACACCCGAATTTGCCAGTTTTGTAATCTCTCAGGGTTTTCAAAATCTTACGGAGGCGCAGGAAAAATTTATACCGGTTGTCAGGGCAGGGAAAAATGCTGTCCTGATTTCTCCGACAGGAAGCGGAAAAACAGAGGCTGCAATATTCCCGATTCTTGAAAGAATAAGGAAGGAGGACCTTTCTCCAATAAGTTGCATCTTTATCACCCCCCTGAGGGCACTGAACAGGGACATGCTGTACCGGCTCAAGGCATACGGTGAAAACCTTGGCGTAAAGGTACAGGTAAGGCACAGTGATATATCTGAGAGTGAAAGGAGGGAAATACGTGATCATCCTGCACCAATACTCATAACGACACCTGAATCTCTCCAGATACTCATAAATTCAAAGAAGATATCGAGCTATTTGAGAAATGTAAAATTTGTTGTCGTTGACGAACTTCATGAGATGGCCCAGAACGAACGGGGAACACAACTTTCAATCGGACTTGAACGGCTGCGGGAAATAGCCGGCAATTTCCAGCGAATCGGGTTATCTGCCACTGTTGGCAATCCATTGGAGATATCGAGATTTCTCTCACCAAATGATCCTGTGGAAATTGTCCGGACCAGCCTTGTTAAGTCCATGGATTTCCTGATAGAGATACCTGAGAAGGCGCCAGATGAGATCGCAAACAGGATGGGATGTGACCCGGATTACGCAGGTGCAATAAGGAGAATCCATGACCTGATCATGGGGCATTCCGGGACACTCGTGTTCGTAAATACAAGAAGCGTTGCAGAGGATATCTCGTTTCGATTATCCCTCTATTACGGAGAAATACCAGTTATGGTGCACCATGGATCGCTCTCAAGAGAAACAAGGGAGGAAGCTGAGAAGAAATTCAAGGCCTCAAAGATCAAGGGGTTGATCTGCACATCCTCCCTCGAACTGGGAATTGACATAGGTTCGGCAGACCTTGTGATCCAGTTCAATTCACCAAGACAGATCAACAAACTTATTCAGAGGATCGGCAGGTCAGGACACTGGATAGGCAGTACTTCCAGGGGCATAATCCTCTGCACAGACACAATAGAGCTGGAAGAGGCAAATGCAATTGTGAATCAGATACAGATGGGAATACTTGAACCTGTGGTGATAAGGGAGAAATCCATGGCCACAGCCGCCAACCAGATATTACTGAGGGTCCACCAGATGAGAAAATTCGATTCCGCGGAATTCTATTCAACTCTCAAGGGGGCATATCCTTACAGGAATCTGACGATGGAAGAGTATGAAGATTTAATGGCATTCCTTAACGATTCACGAAGGATCCATTACAATGGTAATGCTGTAACCCCGGGGTATGGCTCCCTTGACTATTTCATAGGGAACATTTCAATGATCCCCAGTGAGAAGAATTACAGGGTCATCGACATAATCCAGAAGAAGTTTGTAGGCACACTTGATGAAAGATATGTCCTTAATGAAATTGAACCCGGATCATACTTTGTGATAAGGGGTGCCACGTGGAGGACAATCCGCCTTGATGAGGACCGAATACTGGTTGAGCCATTCAGGACGGCGGCACTGACGCCAAAATGGACAGGGGAAGACATACCCGTTCTCCCCGACGTTACTTCAAGGGTGTCGGAGAACAGGAGGAAGGGGAATATCGGGAATAATATAGAAGAGAGATCCGCGCTACTTCTGGCTGAATGGTATAAGAACGATATAGGGCTGATAGATAGAATCATAGTAGAGAGCAGGGGAAGCGAAGTTATAATCCAGATTCTCCTGGGTACCAAGGCAAATTTTGCACTTTCAGAGATACTTGCCTCGATAACCTCAGCCGTCACTGGAGAAAGCGTTGAAACTGACTATTCTCCATATCATATATACATGCGAACTTCAATGAAGATCAGTTCTGATGAAATCATCAAGATCATGAAGAGCCTCAAGAACCGGGATATTGTCTCCATGATAGAGAACACCGCAAGAAGATCGAGATTCTTCAATGGTGTATTCCTATATGAAGCCAGGAAATTCGGAATAATAAAGAAAGATGCTGATATGTCAAGAATCAGAATTGAAAAAATAGTAGATTCATACAGGAATACTGTACTCTACAGGGATTCTGTCAGGAAAATGATGTACGACTATATGGATATTGACGAATTAAAGCGTTTTATAGATATAATGGAGGATGTGGAATTCATTGGAAAAAACGGGTTCTCTGAAGGTACGGAAACCTTTCTGACACACTATTCTGAAAGAATTACACCTCTCAAGCCGACAAAGGCAATTGTGGATTCTATAAGGGAGCGTCTCCTGAACGAAGAAATAACCCTGATATGCACGAAGTGCTTCTGGACACACAGCGACAGGGTCTCCAGGATACAATCATTGAAATGTGCAGCCTGCGGCGGCTCACTGGTAGCTGCCGTGTCCCCATACGAAAAGGATTCGCTTCTCAGGGCTATAGAAACCGGCAGGCTAACCCAGAAGGAGAAGAATGCGCTATCGAAGTCAGCCCATCTTGTCAGGGAAAGAGGAAAGATTGCCCTTATGGTACTGGCTGGCAGGGGAATTGGGCCGGAAACCGCAACAAGGCTTCTCTCGGTAAAGTATCTAAACGATACAGACCTGATTCAGGATATAATCAGATCAGAGAATGATTTTTCAAAGAACAGGAGGTACTGGAACTGAAAGGCCGGAAGATTTCGGAGATCATGGAACATGTCAGGGAAAGGAACCTGCTAATCCCCATAATAGTTGAAGGTGACCATGATATAAGTGCCCTGAGGAAGATGGAATTTTTGGGCAGGATACTGAAAATAAATGACGGCTCAAACATAGATGAATTCTGCATGAAGATAGCGGGTTCTTGCAGGGAGGTTATACTCCTGACTGATTTTGACAGAAAGGGACGTCAACTGAGGGAAAGGATAGAGGTTCTACTGACAATGAACGGATGTGCCGTGGATACATACCTGTGGAGAGCCCTCAGAAACTTCAACATAAAGAGCATTGAAGATCTCCCCAGCCTTTTTGAAGTTATTGAAAATGGGAATCCGGGAAGAAGGAAGAAGCAGGATTTCAAATAATATGCAATCATGGCTCGGGGAAAAACCTTCTTCCTTCAGGGGAATCATACATCCGGAATTTCGCATCGTATGTTTTCTCGAGGTTCTCAATTGTTATGGTTTCATGCGTCTGGCCGGAACCAACAACCTGGCCATTCTTCATCAGCACTACTCTGTCAGAAATCCTGGATGCATAATTTATATCATGTATTACGATTATAATGCCTTTTCCCATCTTTTTCAGGTTTCCCAGTATTCTTGAAAGAGTTGAAATCTTATCCAGATCAAGAAAAGATGATGGCTCATCCATGAATATATACCTCGAATCCTGATATATTCCGGCTGCTATCATGACCATTCTTTTCTCACCCCCGCTGAGCGTGAGAAAATCCCTGTCCAGAAGATGGGGAATGCCGCACAGTGCAAGGGCTCCAAGCATGTCCTTTTCATCATTACCCCTCGTGAAGGCTGATATTTCCAGTATGTCCCTGACGGTGAAGCTCATAGGTACCGGTATCTCCTGCTTCACTATTGCTATCATTCTTGACACCTCTCTTTGGGTAAGATGGCGAAGAGGTTTTCCATCTATGACTATGTCGCCCCCGGAAGCCTTGTCTATCCCGGCCAGTACATTAAGGGTGCTTGTCTTTCCAGACCCGTTCTTTCCGCATATTGAAAGGATTTCCCCCTCATAAAGATCGATATCAAGGGGTCCTATGTTGAGTGAGCCTCTCCTGAATGAAATGCCCCTTGCATTAAGCGTCATAATAACCCCTGTTTGAAATCTTCATCATAAGCAGCATGAAGAATGGAACACCTATTATGCCAGTGATTATCCCTATTGGTATGACCTCACCATAAACTATGCTGTGTGCAAGATCGTTGCTTAGAATAAGGAACGTCGCACCCAGAAATGCAGAAGCCGGTATTACATTCCTGTTTGAGCCACCAAAAATGAGTCTTGATACATGTGGGAATATAAGACCGACAAATCCAATCAGCCCACTTATAGAAACGACTGCGGAAACCGATATGGTTGAAATGATTATCGCGAGTGCCTTGGTTCGCTCTACGTTAACCCCAACAGACTTTGCGTGATCTTCTCCCATCTGCAGGGCGTTGAGTTCCCTGCTCATTGAAAAGAGAACCAAAGAACTGAGGATAACCAGGGGGACAACCACCGTATCTTCCTTCCAGGATATTCCCTGGAGGGAGCCAAGGAGCCAGAAGAACACCTCATTTTCCATGTTTGGCCTGCTGTAAAGCAGCAGGGCAACAATTGAGGTTATGAACAGTGAGATGGCTATTCCAGTAAGAAGCATCAGCACAGGTGGACTCCTTCCATTTCTCATGGACATTATGTAGACCATGCCGACCGTCATAAGCGAGAAAACGAATGCAAATATTGGAAGTGAGTATGTGCCAAAAATATAGAGCCCAAAGGTAATGACAAGGACTGCCCCTAGGGTTGCACCACTGGACACTCCTGTGATATAAGGTTCAGAAATTGGATTCCTGAATATGCTCTGGATCACGGCTCCTCCTACAGCAAGTGACGCTCCAACGGCCGCTGCACCAATAATTTCAGGCTCCCTCAGAATCACCACTATTTCATAATATTTTACAGGAATTACAAATCCGTGATAACCTGCCTGATAAATGAATGATTCAATTACGTACTTAAGTGGAATACTTACAGGCCCAACAAGAGTCGAAAAAACAAGGGAAGCAAGAAACGCAATAAATATCAGTGAATATGAGAACATCCTGAAATTTTTCTTCACATATATATTGATGATCCTGCTTCCAAACATGGTCTTCACTACTCTGAAATTACCTGCCCTGGTTCTGGATTGTATTCAAGATTTATCGGGAAGGCGGGAAGGTTTGCCTTAATTCCATACACATTGTAGATAAGCCATGATATCCCATATATGGATCTGAATGTTGGTTCCTGGAAAATATTATCATTGAAAATGCTGTATATCCTGTGCGATGAATATGCTGATGTCTGTGTGTATGGCGTCTCATTCACCAGCGAGACATTGAAATACTGATCAAGGATCAATACCTGGGGGTTTCCGCTGACTATCAACTCATTTGAAATCTCATAAAATCCTGACGCATTGGCAGCGATATTCTTCATATGTGCATACGTGAACATCTGATTCATGAATGTTGAATTCCCTGAAGTCCAGGTTCCGTGTGAACCGGGATACAGGGCATAAAACATGCTGTAAACCTGTGGAACACTGATATTGCTGAATACAGAGATGGACTGGTTTATCCATCTGTTTATGATGGAAGCATTGCTCTGTGTTCCGGTCAGTTCCCCGAGGAGTGTCGTCTGCTGTTCAATAAGGCCAAAGCTTGTATTGGACCCAGAAGAAAGAAATACATAATCAATGCCAAGCGAAAGAAGCTGGTTTATCTGGCTCTGGGAGTAATTGGTGAATGAAATGACTGCGTCCGGAGATAAATTTACAATCTGCTGTATGCTCATGGCTGGATAGTCTGTAACGTTGGGGAGGCTCTCGTTGGGAGGATAGGAATCATAGCAATTTCCTCCCACAAGATATTTGTACGCCCCGAGTGCATACAGGGTCGTGGTTGCAGCTGGATCCAGTGAAACTATCCTGTCCAGCCTGATCCCCTGAGTATTGCCTGTGTTAACTCCTATCATGATTCCTCTGTGGGACTGGCCTGCATCATATACGACAAGGCCTGCAACGACAATCACGATAACGGCCGAAATTGCCAAAATTTTTCTGTTTGCGCTATTCATTGAAATTACCTTTATTAAAATGAAATTAACTTCAATTATTTAATCTTAATGCATCATCCAGAAAATTCTGTTCAAAAATAGTAAAATTGCGGAATTTCATGACATGGAACAAATTGATCATTTGAGAGAATTTACCATCTAAATTAACAAAGGTTTATCATTTGATTACATATTTCTATTCAGTGCCAGAAAGTTATTCGCAACAGATCAGGTTCTATGAACTGAGAAGAAGTCAGAAGTTTGATGTAAGGTTAAGCTTTATCTGCATGTTTACAGGTAGGGATTCTCTTCTAGAGGAATCTATTGAAAGCATAATCGATATTGCCGAAGAAACTGGATTGAAATATGAGATACTCATCATGAATAACACATTTTATGGCATTAATCCACTTGCAGTCGAGGGAATCAAGAAATCAAACGGAGAACTGAAGATAATCCAGTCCGCAGGAATGATCAGGGGGGCGGCAAAAAACGAGGCTTTCAAGAACAGTACCGGTAACTATATCGTGTTCTTCAATCCGGAAAAAGTCTATGAGATCTCATATGCAGATCTGCTCTATTCTTTTGTCAGGCAGCGCGAGAAGAGGATGCTTTTTTCAGAAATAATAGTGATTCCAAGGGATATAATCGAGGAGAACCATGGATGGAAGAATCTCAGGGTCTCAGAGGATCTTGAATTCTTCACCCGTATATCGAAAAATAATGGAATACTGTTTTACCCCACAGAAGGAAGGAGGACTATGGATACATTCATTCAGTACAAGCCATCGCAGATCCAGAAGAAGAAGGAATACCGGAGGATGGGAAAGGTCAGGAAGATCTCCATACTGCGGGATATGACTGTGGGTTGTAATTATGGCTTCAGGGATCTGTTCCTGTTGGGGGACACAAATGAAAGGAAGCATA
This sequence comes from Thermoplasmata archaeon, assembly GCA_021819225.1. The sequence goes on along the minus strand of JAKARU010000008.1, from coordinate 10,625 downwards.
TATCGGAGAGGCTTATGCTAATCGCTGCTTACTTATCTTCAAGGACAAGGGAGCCAAAGGTTGTGAAGCAGGATAAAAATAATTATGTTCGATTCATGGAGGTAATGTTTGAATCAATAATTCTTGGCGAATACAAGCGGTTCGATTATTTCCAGAAACCTCTCAGGATAAGCATCACTGAAGAAGAAAACAGATATCTCTCACAAAGAAGCGAGGTCTGGACAAAGATAAGGCCATCCATCAAGCCATTCGTCGACAATAAACTCTGATTCGCTCTTAATCCGCGAGAATAAGGAAATTTAAATTATCCATATATTTTGGTATATTCACAGTGAAGATATCAGATTCCTTTCACTCAGATATTTCATGCGGTTAATTGATCATTTACCACCCAGGGTGATAGATGAAAATCCGGATGGATGGAGCCCTGGCAAATATATTAAGAGGTGTTTGCAGCTTTTTATGAAGTTTAAAATGAGGGAAAATGAAGGTGTTCATTACTATTCTGCCACCATATGTAAAATTGATCCTCATCATATTTCTGCATTTGTCACGTCTCTATCCAGAAAACCATCAATACTGGAGTATGTTATGGGCCTAATAAGACACCACAATCAAATCATAAGACCACGTTATCGAAACACTTGAATCCGTGATCAGCTACTGTCAATTTAAGACGTTTTTCGGCACTCAGCAACATTCGTCATCAATAAAATTCTCCAATATTACCGTACTGGTTAACTTTTCGAACAAATCATGTAATGACTGAAAAAAATGAAATGATTCATGTTGTGGAATCAATGTTCAGTCAATTATTTCAAAGTCCTTTTTGCCTGACGTTCTCCTGAACATCCATGCAGGGTACATCTCCCTTTGCATGGAAACCTCGTCAATTCTCCTGATCTGTTCACCTGTCAGATTGACCTGGAGTGCAGACATGTTCTCCTCAAATTGCTCCAGATTCCTGGCACCAATTATTACTATGGACTTCTTTGCAATAAGCCATGCAAGTGAAATGGCGGACATACGGCAATCCTGTTCCTCACTAATTTCCTCGATAACCTTAAGGATTTCTGGCGCCCTCTCCTGATCAAAATAAGGGAAAATCATCCCTCTGTCGCCCATCCTCGTTCCTGCCCTCAGTTCTACCTTTCTTCCATATTTCCCTGAAAGCACACCCCCCTGAAGGGGACTCCATGATAACAGCGACATATTCTCGTGCCTGATATATGGCAATTCCTGATGCTCTATATCTCTGTTCAGAATTGAATAATTCAGCTGGGCTGACTGGTACATCTCATAATTTCTTTCGGAAGCAATCGCATTGAATCTGGCCATCTGCCAGGAGCTGAAGTTTGAGAATCCGGGATAATCGATCAGGCCCCTTTCAACAAGATTCTGGAAAGCCTCTATTGTCTCTTCCTCTGGTGTATCAAAATCATAAGAATGTGCCTGATACAGATCTATGTGGTCAGTTCCGAGTCTCTCAAGGCTGCCATGTACCGACCTCTCTATGTGGCTCCTGGAAAGACCCTGCTGGTTAATTCCCTTTCCAGTCCTTCCCCTCACTTTAGTTGCAATGTGAATTTCATCCCTGATGCCTTTAATTGCCCTTCCAAGGGCTATCTCGGACTCCCCTCCATCATATACGTCTGCGGTATCATACAGATTAATCCCATAATCATAGGCCCGCCTGACCATCTCATTGACCTGCTCCTGCATCAGGCCCCCAAGTTTCCAGCTATTTGTTTCGCCAAATGTCATAGTACCAAGGGCAATCACAGATGTATATATCCCGCTCTTTCCAAATCTAGTATACTTCATAATAGTATAGTTAAAAGTGCAATTTAAACAATTAGGACAGACGTTTTTATACATGGCAATATAAGGGCAGGAATATTCAATGTCTGCCCAAAAGATTACCATTCTTATGGTGCTTGTAACGCTCATGATTTTTATGCCTTCCCCTGGCAATCATTCTTCTTCTCAGGATCACGGGCTGATTGCCGGATATTCAAGCACATACAGTGTTACCAGTCATACGATTTACATGGATGGAAATCTCACAGTAAATCAGGAAAACAGCAGCATATTATCTGGATATACTCTGAAATTCTGTGGAAACTTTACCCATTACCTAATAGTTGAAGGCAATGTGACTGTCAGAAGTGAGCAGATAGAATCTGGAAGTGGCCGAATAATCATGGAAAATGGGAAAGGGGCCTCACACCTCACTCTCTGCGATTCGTCATTCACTTTCCATGGAACACTGGATCTAAGCAATGCAACTGTCATTATCAGGAATACCTCAATCACAGGTGGGCACGTCAGGGTTATATTCTCTGACGATTCAGTGACAGTGAATGACTCCTTTATTGATTCTACTTCCAGTGTCAGGTATAATGGCCAGATGTATCCGGTCGCAATAATCGAGAAGAATGGACAACCAGCGGGAGGGTACCTCCCTGTAAAGTTTACGTTCACCAAGTTGAAGTATGAAAGTTTTCCGGCGAATGTGCTAATGATAAATGTCAATTACACTTCAAACACACCGGAAGAACTCTATTTTTCAATGAATCCTGGACAAGGGATACATATTCGTGAGAATGTTTCCATATCTCCTAAAGACACAAATGCAACATTTAAAGTCAGGCTTGCACATCCCGTATATATCGATATTTTAAATGCATCATGCTCATTTCAAGGGTATATCAATGCATCCTCCCCGGACAATGTGACAATCTGGAATGCGGATATATCCCTCCTTTCCACCAGTGAGTTGAACTATTCCGGTATCTCGCACAATTACATTGAGATGATCCATACCAGAATGTTGATTGTAAACAGTTCAGTGAATGGTTCCTCCGGGAATTTCATCTGCAATGGCTTACTGAACCAGAATAAAACTGGCATATTTGAAACAGAAAAAAGCAGCCTGACTATGATCAGCTCTTACTTTTCCTCTTGGCATGGCAAACTGGAAATGGATAATGTCCCGGTGATAACGCAAAATGAAAGTCGATTGAAGTTCTTCAAGGCACTGCTTGTCTACGGGCACATGCACAACATCACAAGTTCGATTCCGCTCCTAAAATCGAATATTTACGGATATGGCAGGACAGAACTGAACCTGCCTGAAAAATATCTTCCATATGTTGAAAATTCAAGCACAAGCGCCTATGTAATGGCCCTGGAAATCAACAATTCTGGACACATTTATAATTTTGCAAACTTTACCATTGGAGGGATGTCGTATTTCGTTTCCTGGTCACTTTCCAGTATAATGAGAGATTCCGGGATTACCGAAAACATATCAATGAATTTCACTTCTGAAATCCTGTCGCAGCTGAAATTATCTTATAACGACAAGGAAATATCAATAGAAGCGACATGGGATGATCTTTATAATAATTCAAGAAATATAACCTCTCAGATAACAGTAACTTATTCCGGGCACCTGTTGCAAAAGAGATACTTCTGGAAGGATCAGGATCCCAGGTATGATTTCTCACGAAACTTAACTTTAGGCAGAATGCCATCTTTCAGGAAAAATCTCGTAAATGTATCTCTTGCTGTGGAATATTTCAATGGTGTAATCAACACTAGCTATCGTGTAAGCAGATCAGTATGCGTGAATTCCCTCTATTATCGCTACATTTTTCACGAGAGGGGACTACCAACCAGCACCATCTGGCATGTACTGGCAAATGGTTCTAATTATACGTCCACCGGAGCGTATATAGAATTTAACTCACTGAGTAATAAATCTATGGTTGAGGTATTAAATACGACGTTATACCACCCCGTGAATGCATCTTCCTGCTATGATTCAGGGAATAATACAATCATCTTTCAGAGAAGTTATGGTGTGCTCAAAGTCCAAATAAACTCACCCTCAAACGGGTATACTGTTGAATATAACAACATAACCGGGCATTATAACACCTCTGATTTGACTCTCACACTTCCATATGGGAGAAATACAATCATTGTCAGCAACAGGTATTCAAGCCAAACTGTGATCGTATGTATAAAGAATAATAACCAGGACCTAAATGTTTCACTTTCCGGAAATACTATCGATATGAATACAATCATTTCAGGATCTGTGGCTGGAGCCATTCTGGCAATACTCATGTATTTTTCCAGTAGAAGGCTCTTCTATTCCTTCTGTCCTTACTGCATGGAAATAATCCGGCCATTCAGCATAGGAAAACACAGGTGTGAATACAGGAAAGGAAAGGAAAAATCAGGCCTTTAAAAGTTTGAAGTTCCAGGCACTGAAATAGGAATATCCTGAGGTATTCATTGTGGTGAAATACATTGCAGATACATCACTCAGGTTAGAATCTCCAAGTTTGAGCAGATTGTAGACCTGCAAGAAGTTGATCGTCCCATTTCTTTCAAAGACGTAATAATTCCCGTTTATCATGTAAACACCACCACTGCCGGTTCTGGCCAGGATCAGGAATACTGATGAGCCATCGGGTGCCGTGAAATTAATACCATGGATTTCGGTGTAATTCCGTGCAACTATCTGTTCATAAGTTGTGCCATTTCCTGAAATCGAGTAACTGAAATTCATTATGTAATTTCCTGTTGCAAGGTAACTCAGATTTACATATGGGTCCTCAATATATGCGGTATTATTTTCAAAGCTTATTGATCCTACTGGCTTGGGCGTGACAAGGCTCATGTTGAAGCCATTGGTAAAAATCTGCTTTCCATTCACACTTATATATGTGAAGTTATCTTTAGGCAATGTAGATGTGAAGGCCCACGATACATATGGATTTGTTTTTGAATATTGCGGGAAATCCATCTTATAGTTTGAAAAACCCATTATTGAGCTGGAATAGTTTGTCATTGTTGTATAGAATCTACTCTGGAACTTGTAGTAGGCCTGTATGCCTATCGTAGTTGAGTTGGTAATGATATCCACTGAACTTAAAGGCTCGATCTGTACATTGTTTGCCCCGGGTGACAGCGTCGTATTAGTTTTCCATATCAGTCCATTGTAATTTCCATATGTAGCATTATTTGTTATTATCCTGAAAAAGATAGGACTCTCTACTGGCATGCCCTCCGCAGGGTTGTAACTGATGTTTACATCCATGCTTGTTATAACACCCGGAATCTGTTGTGGAGAACTCATGTTAGTGACAGAATTTATCACAAAAATATTAGTGGGTGGCGATGTGTCCTGGGCATAAATGATCCCGCCGATTCCCGCAAAAAAGATGACAAGTACCACAAGAATTACCTTTGTGTTTGATTTCACCAAACCTGATAAAGCGCTGCTGAGTTTTTTTCTGGCTCTGCTGATCTCATCTGCAATCAATCCTGGACTCAGTCCATTCTTCATTTCGTCACTACTCTGAGAAACATAATCCACATAAGTTAGGATTATAAGCATGGCCCAGTCAATCACATATCCCATCAGCACTCTGTAATTGAACAGAAATATAAGTACGGGGAAGGAAAAAAATGCATATTTAAGCTTGCCATAGAATCTTACATATATAACAAACATTATGCTGATTGTCATGAGAAATAGGACTGTAAAGACCCGGGAGGGAATATTTACGACCCCCGAAAAAGCTACCTCCGAAAATCCAACTCCAATGCCTATTACTGGCTGGAATTCAGCCTCGATTATGTTTCGCAACCACTGGTGATACCCCATAAGTATGAATGGAAGGTTTGTCAGGAAAAATGAAAGCAGTGTACTGGCAACAAATAACGCCATCTTTTTCCACGAATTTCCTTTTTCTCTGAAAACATAATACATCAGGAACGGTAGCATTATTATTGAAATCTGTTTTGATGAAAGGGAAAGTCCATAGAATATGCCAGACCATCCAGGTTTATCCTTGTAAACATAAGCAAGCACAAGGAAGAATACCCATAAAACATCTGTTGATCCACCAACAGAAAAGCCAAAGAATCCAATGTCGAGAGCAAGCATGAGTGAAAGGAAGGGGAAGGAATCCAGCACATTCTTCTTTCTTGCGTACAGTATCACGACAGCATATAGAAGTGCTGTTACAACAAACAGGTCTGTATAATCTGGAAGGCCAAAATAGGCTGCAGGCAGGAATGCGATGACAGACATTCCTGGATAAAGAAGGTAGTCAACTATTCCTCCATTAAGTTGTGGAGTAACATAAATCGGATTTGGTTTAATGTTCTTGAACACATTCACCATGTTGGAATTCATGTAAGGGTCCTTGCCTTCCATGAATATTTTTGCAGAATAATACTGGATTATTATCTCATCTGTATACGCATTTGGGAATATCGTGGATACTACAAAGAAGATCTCGACAATAGATAGAATCAGGCCGAGATACGTCAGATAATTAACGATCTTTTCATTTTTAAAGAGGGAAGAAAAATACAGAAGCAGGAGGAATCCGATGATTACCAGAATCCATCCGTTCACGATTGCCGCTGTATTCTTATATGAAATGAAATCAATGGACAGGAACGGGATCAAAATAAAGGCGAAACCAGATAATGCGTATCTAAATCTTGTCCAGTTGACCTGATTATCACTCATCTAATCAAGAAGGTAAGGATGGGAAATTAATAGTTTTTTCCATTTAAATCATAGGTGCCATACTACACCCTGACTTCCACCAAAGTTGGTTGAGAAAGAACCAAGTATACCTATTGCCGTTGCAACTAGATATCCCACGCCAAATAGTGTCAGTACGAAGATAAGGGCAAAGTAAATCCCAGATCCAAGGCTCGACATCATGTTATACTTTAAATATTTCCTGAATACCGTTCCGGTTGATTTACGATTCCTGTATGTCCAGTAGTTGTTGAGAAGGAAATTGGACAGGATGGATGCTTCAAGTGCTATGAGCGCACCGATATAAACCGACTCATTGAATCTTCCGACTATTACAGTCATCAACAATAGGTTAAGAACAGCTCCGGTCAATCCCACGACAAGAAATTTCAGCATCAGATAGTCAGACAGGCTGAGGAGAAGCTTCACGTACCTGATAAATTCCCCCATTCCTAGTTTGCTCTTTCCATTTTTCCTCTTATTGAATCTGTAAGGGACTTCTGATATATTTTTTGTGCCAGAAGCCACAAGAACTTCAAGCAGGATCTTGTATCCGTTAGACTTGATCTGATCTGGATTAATTATGTCCCTCCTGAATCCAAAATACCCTGACATAGGATCCTTTATCCCCTCAGTCTCCTGTAAATTTATGTGCGCAAGGAGAGTTGCAACCTTTGATATGGCTTTCCTTGCCACATTAAAATCTGACTGGCCTCCCCTGACATACCTCGAGGCAATAACAATATCCTTTCCCTTCCTCAGATCTTTCAATATTTTTGGGATAACCTCCGGGGGATGTTGCAAATCGCTGTCCATGACAACGACATATTTACTCTCGGATCTAAGAAGGCCATCCCTAATGGCCGTTGCGATTCCATTCTTGCCCGGTCTCTTTACAACAACAATATTACCGTATTTCTTGCTGAGTCTCTCGGCAACATCAGCAGTTCTATCCGGGCTGTTGTCATCAACCACCACAATTTGAGCGTCAAGACCCATAGTTTCAATCCTGTGAATCAGCAAAGCAATATTCTCAGCCTCATTATATGTAGGTATGATTATGCTCACTTCGTTGATTAAAACCACCTCATATGTATAAGACCCATTAGTAAATCTTATAATAATATTGCGATGTAAATTCAAAAATTTTTTATATTTTTTTCAGTCTGAATCAATTACTATTTAAATATTTTACAACAATTGACGGTGTTATCTTTCTCATCAGTTGTTATTCCATTGTATATCTAACCAGCTCAGAAGATTGCCGTCATATGCCTCAATTATATAGTTGTTCCCCAGACTCAAAAACTGGGTAGGCTGATCTGTAAAGAGGGTAAATGTTTTGGTCTGATCGTGAGAAATTAGCGGGTCACCTGTCGTATTCCAGATAAATCCATTGGGTGAATAAAGAATGCCGCTTTCAAGTATCCTGAAATAAATTGGCATATTGGTATGAGGCCCACAATAATATACAGAAACATTTATCGATGTTACAAATGAACTGTTATAAGAAACGGGCTGCACATTTTCTATAACCAGATTCCTATCATAACTCATTTCATCATGTATCAGTACCAGGAATGGCGACACAGCTATGACAGCTACAATTAGAACTGTAAGCAAGCGCTTCTTTCTTCCAGCCAGTTTTTTCAGGTTCTCAACTATGTTTCTGGAGGACAATCCTGTAAATGCCGATTTTTTTATTGAAACATTCTTTTCCTTAAACAGTGGAGGTATGAAAATGAGCGAAAGAACTGGCCAGTATATCAGATAATTTTCCAGAAGCCTGTAATTGAAGAGGAATATTAATATTGGAAAGGCAGTAAGGGTGTACTTATTCCGTTCAAAACTGAAATAATAATAGATGATAGAGAGAAACCATGAGCTTATCATCAATGCAGCGAAGAAATTTGAATCAGCGTAAGGAACTATACCCATGAAAGATATTTGCGAAATTCCAAACCCTATACCCAGAAGAGGTGAAAATTCAGGCCCAATTACTGAATTAAAGTATGCGTGTGGATTAAGGATGATGAAAGGTAAATTGAAGATCAGGAAAGTTATTGCAGTAATCATGGTAAACCAGAGAGCCCTCTTCAATCCGTAGGTCTTAAGCATATATATGAAGAGGAAGGGGAATATAATAAGGGGAATCTGTTTAAATGATAGGGCGATTCCATAAAAGATTCCCGGCAGGTATTTCTTATCTATAAACAGGATGGAGAGCCCCATGAACGTGGCCCACACAACATCTGTAATGCCATTGAATGAAAATAATATGAAGTTGATGTTGAATATTGCAATTGCAGTTGCCAGTGGAGCCGCATAGTCCATCTTGTTCTTCAAGAAACTGAATGGGACTATGCTCAGCAGGAAGACAGAGAAAAGTAGAAGCAGAACTTCCGGCTTGATATTGAAGACCACGAATGGTATCATTATCATGAAGGAAAGGGAGGGGTACTGAATTGAGGTTATATAGTTTCCAACAAGTGTAGGGGTGAAGAAAGTAGATGGAACACCAAGTGCCTTCATGGCGTTGATTGAGAAACTTATCCCGTATGGATCATGACCCGCAAGGACTGATTTCGCAGAAAGCATTTCTATGGCCAATTCGTCTGTGATTGGGAAATTGGTGGCCATGCCAACGAGAAAAGTGAGAAACGAAATTATGAGCACACTGACAATCGAAAACAGTACTACCTTCCTCGGATCCCTATTTCCATATTCTCCCCTCCTGGAGCCTATCAGGATAAAGAGGAACCCGATAAATGACAGGGCAAACTCAATTTCCAGGAAAAATGTGGATGAATAGCCGACCAGATTGTATATAGAATATGGCAGAAAGAGAATCATGATGCCCATGGCATACAATCCAAAACGCTCAATCAATGTCTTATAATGGTTTTGTAATCTTTCTATTTCTTTCCCTTCCATTTGACCTAGGCACCCCATTCCAAGATATTCATATTTAAACTTTCTATATTACCTGTAACTATGCTGATATTTAAGTCAACTAAATAAGATGTGCTGATTATAATCTTATCAAATTTAACTGTTGAATTGTTTGAGTAAAAAATTGAAGATTTACCAAGGTAAATCGTGACTGGAGATTTCTGTGAACTGATGAGATTTCCGGATATTTCTATATATCCAGGATTCAGGAATTCTAATCTGCTGGTATATGCTCCATTAATGTTCCTAAAGTCAGGGAGTGTGACGTTGTAACTGGTATTTCCTTCCAGCACGGGCATCCCTTTATAGCCAAGCTTGAACAGATAGTCGCCCTGGAAATATGCGTATATTCCATAACTGTAATTTTGCAGTAAAGAATTTACTTCCTTGTAATAAACCACATATTTTCCGTTATATTCAATTGGAAATGAAAAGTGGTAATTATAAGGATCCGTGATGATAAACTGGGGAGGGCTACTGCCTATATACTGACCCGGACAGATGAAATCGTATCCCTGTGCAAATTCCGGAAAATTACCCTGGATAAGAATTGACGATCCCTGTGGAACCAGTCCTGTCATATACATGAGTTTTGAATCCTGTTCTGTAGGTGTTATCTTCTGAGCAGTTTCATAGAAAGACTGAGAACCTGTTAACCACGGGTTTATTGCATTATTATCGTATTTGTGTGTATAAATGTCTCCAATTGGGGTATAGAAGGAAAATAAGGCCACGTTCACTATAATCATTGCCGTCAAAGCAATCTTAACCTTTTTCCACGACCTTCCATTTGCAGAAATGCGTTTCAGTCCGACTATCAGGGAAATCATGACGAACGGAGCGTAGAGTGAAGGATACTGGAAGAACATCAGATTTTCATAGGGAAGATAATTATTGAAAAAAATCATTACCGCAAACGGTATTGATAGTATGGCATACTCTATACCAATCATTGGAACAAGCAAGAATGGAATGACAGTTCTCGCAAAAAATTCAATTTTGAAGTATGGATCTGAATATAATCCCAATGGAGTATAATTATTTACGTAATGACTTACAAAGTCAGCCCTGTAGTACAGGAAAGGGAGATCGG
>JAKARU010000174.1 GCA_021819225.1 Thermoplasmata archaeon | reverse complement strand
GAAAATTTCAAGAATATCTGGAGACATTTATGAAATGACAGTAACAGATAATGGCCCGGGAATAGAAAGGATACAGGTTCCCAGGGCTTTTGGGCAGCTACTCTATGGGTCAAGATTCCATGTCATGAGACAGACGAGGGGGCAGCAGGGACTCGGAATTACTGCAGCAATTCTTTACGGACAGATAACAACGGGTGAATTTTCACACATCACCACCAAGAGACCGGTTGATGATGTTGCATATCATTTCGAAATGGGCATAGATATCAAGAACAATACTGCAAATATAAAGACTGAGGAACCCGTTATATGGAAGACAGAACATGGCACAGAAGTCAGGATCAGGGCTAAGGGAAAATACATAACTGGAAGGCAATCTATCCATGAATACCTGAAGGAAGTTGCAGTGGTGAATCCAAATGCAAGAATCAAATTTACTGATCCAGATGGTACAGCAATCATTTTTGAAAGGTCTATTGAAGAACCCTCAAAACAGTCAAAACCTGTGAAACCACATCCCTATGGGCTGGAAGTCGGGGAGCTTCTCTCCCTTGCTTCTGAAAGTTCAAGTAGGAACCTAAAGGAGTTATTTGTGGAAAACTTCTCCAGAATAAGTGTAAATACTGCCTCTGAAATACTTGAAAAGGCTGGCGTTGATCCAGAGAAGAAGCCTTTGGAGCTTGAGAGGGCTGAGGCAGAAAAGATAATCTCAACCATATCCGAAGTTAAACTTATGCCACCGTCCGCCGAATCGCTATCACCAATTTCTGAGCAGTTCATAAGAGTAGGCATGCTATCAGTTTATGGTGATGAGAGACCAGGTTTTTATGGCAAACCAATTTCAGGTTCAGTAAGGATCCACAAGGGTAACCCATTTTCCGTTGAAATAGGAATGGTATACGGGGGTGAACTCCCATCAGATCAACCAGCAAGAATAATAAGATATGCAAACAAGGTACCTCTACTGTTCCAGGCAGGTTCCTGTGCAATTACCGAGGCAATTTCAGAAACGGACTGGAGACAGTATGGCATGGAGCAGAAACAGGGAAAGGGCGTTCCATACGGGCCAGCAATAATACTGGTGCATGTATACGGACCAAAGATTCCATACGTGTCAGAATCAAAGGAGGCAATTGCTCCCGTTAGTGAAATAGTGGAGGAGATAAAGAACGTCCTGAAATCTGAAATGAGGCAGCTGAGAAGATTCAATAACAGGATAGAAAGAAACAAGAAGATGGGGGAGAAATTCAGGCTTGTTAGCAAGATAATTCCAGAGATTGCCAGGAAAAGCTCGGAAATTCTTAAGTTAGAAGTCCCGGATTACAGGAGGACCATAAGCAAGATTGCAAATGTTGTATTCGTAAGGGAAGAAGTGGAGAATGGTGAGGAAAAGAAGTCCATAACGTCGGTCATAAATTATACCGATGAAACTGTTTCATTCAACCTGAAGATAGTTTTTCCATTCAGGGAAATTGATGTAAAAATTGAGAACCTTGGGTCAGCAGAAACATACAGTTACGAAGAAAGCCTCGATCAGGTGAAGGGAAACTATACCGGTGCAGAATATTTTGTTACGGGAATAAACCCGGTCCTGGTACAGGGCGCAGAGGAATTGCCAGCTGACTGGGATTTAAAGGGAGTGGAAGTAAATGAGCAGGAATGAGAATACAGAAGAGCAGTTGAAGAATTTTGTGAACACAATCTATGAGGCCATCAAGAATGAGGATATCCCGGAAATAAAGATAAAGTCGAGAACCCGGGATAACATAGTCCTTGACACACTCTATGGTGTGTGGAAATACGGAGACCAGGAGGTCAGGCGAACTGCAAGGAAGATGGATGGGGCAGAATTCATTGCCAAATCACTTTATACGATCAACTTCATCCTCGACATGCTGAAGGAATCAAAGTCTTCAACACTCAGGGAGATGTATTACATATCTGAAGGATGGAAGGATTTCAAGTTTGCAACGCAGGATGAATCCAATGTTCTCGCTGAAGATATGGAAGTTCTCACAGAGCTTATGAGGGAAGATTTTCATCTGAGGCCAGAGGAGAATGGTGCAAGCATAATCGGCGATATCACAATTGAGGAAAAGAACAGGAAGAATGAATTCAAGAGAATAAACTGCCGTGATGACGTAGGAGATGCAGGATACAATATACCGTATAATGTAGAAGAGGAAAAGGTAAGGCTCATATCACACGATGCAGACATGATTGTAGCACTGGAAACAGGAGGTATGTTTGACAGGCTTGTGGAAAACAAGTTCGACGAGGATTTCAGGGCCATACTTGTTCATCTGAAGGGGCAGCCGGCAAGAAGTACAAGGCGGATGCTGAAGAGGATGAATGAGGAGATGGGTCTTCCAGTATATATCTTCACTGATGGCGATCCATGGTCATTCAGGATTTACGCATCTGTAGCATATGGGGCAATCAAGACCGCACATATATCTCACTGGCTTGCAGTTCCAACCGCTGAGTTTGTCGGGATCAGTGCTTCAGATATACTCAACTATGATCTTCCAACAGATAAGCTGAATGACAAGGATATAGCTGCATTGAATTCAGAACTCCAGGATCCTCGATTCCAGAATGAGTTCTGGAAATCGGAAATTGAAACCATGCTTAAGATCAACCAGAAGGCTGAACAGCAGGCACTGGCCAAATACGGTCTAAACTTTGTAACTGATACATACCTTCCAGAGAAGCTTAACCTGAAGAGATGATCATTTTTAACAAAAATATTATACACTCAAAACATAATGAGTAAGTGAAAGGATGAATGGTTCTTCGGTAAGCAGTGAAATGAAAATTGCAGTAGTGCAATTCAATTCTGGAAAGAACAAGGAAGAAAACCTGGACTTTATAAAAGGGAAAATAGATAAATATTCCGGCAAGCAGGACATGGTTATATTTCCTGAATATTCCATGGTCAAGCCGGATTTCAATGACCGGGATTACATGATTGGCGTTTCTGAGTCTATCACCGGAAAATTTGTTGAAGAAATTCAGAATATGTCAAAAAACAGGGAAATAGCCGTAATAGGAAACTTTGTAGAGGGCAGGGGTGCAACTGAGAAGCCATTCAATACATCATTTGCCATCGATAACATGGGCATACTTTTTGGAAAATATCAGAAACTTCACCTCTTTGACTCCTACGGATACATGGAGTCAAAGGTTTACAATGAAGGGCTGAAGAGACCTGAGGTTGTTTCACTAAACGGAATCACATTCGGGATGGAAATATGTTATGACATCAGATTCCCGGAACTGGCCAGGCTATATGCACTGAAAGGCGCACAGATGATAACTGTTCAGGCAGGGTTCTTCAAGGGAGAATACAAGCTTGAGACATGGATGGCACTGCTGAAGGGCATTGCCATGACAAATGGTGTTTTTGTTGTAGCTTCAGGGCAGTCAGGTCCAGAGTTCATAGGGCATTCAACCGTAATCTCACCTGCTGGTAAGGTAATTGCAGAGCTAGGTGAGGAAGAAGAAGATATAACCGTGAAATTAAATATGTCAGAAGTGACAGAGTACAGGGAAAATGTAAAAGTTCTTACT
>JAKARU010000173.1 GCA_021819225.1 Thermoplasmata archaeon | reverse complement strand
CTAACCCTGAGACCTGAGTTTAAAAGTAGATTAACTATTGTAAAATCTCTCTGACTTTTGCTGCTTTCCTTCAACAGTCTTGAAGATTCGCTCTGGCTGAGGTAAACCGGCATTTTTCTTGATCTCTTAGGTGGTGTCAGATTCTTTGGAATTTTTATATCCTTCACCTTCATGGCATACTTCAGTGCCTGAACCGCAAGATACTGGCTGTTCTTGGAATAATTTCTTTCTGTGGCCAGGTAGAATTTATATTTCTCTATATCACTGGAATCACATTCTTCCAGTGGTTTCCTGATGAATTCCAGGAAAACTTCAAGAAGGAATGAATATTGCTTCACTGTCCTGGGGCTCCTTCTTTCAGATATCATAATGTTCCTGATCTGATTCACTGTGTCCTGTGCCGCCTGATCTGATATCATCAAAACAATATGTTATCAGGGGAATAAAAGGTTATCCTAAAGGAAATGTGGGAATTAGTAAAATTTGATGTTTTTAATAAAAAATTATGTTTGCCTTTTTATTTATAGAATTACTTTAAGGGCCATATCCAGTTGTGGGTCTTTACCTGAAGCAAATTCTTCTGGAGAAACTTCAACCTCTATTGTTGGATCCGTTCCGTAATTTTCCACTCCAAGTCCTACATCAATAAAGCTGAAAGCGTATTCAGGCTGGGTTACAACCGTTCCATCTATGAGCCTTGTCATAGGGTTGATTCCTATAACACCCCCCCATGTTCTTGTTCCGACAAGTTCACCTAGATTCATCAACTTGAACGCGTGACTGAATATGTCCCCATCAGAACCTGCATACTCGTTCGTAACACATACCATCTTTCCCTTGATGCTATAGCTTGGATAGGGTTCAGGTTCCCCGAATCTTGAGATATCCTTTCCAAGAAATTTACGCCCAAGTTTGTCCAGGATGAGCTGGGAAACGTGTCCTCCTCCGTTATATCGTACGTCAACGACAAGGTTCTCATAAGTAGTTTCCTCTGAAAATAACCTGTAGAATTCAGTAAAACCAGCTGGACCCATATCCGGAATGTGTATGTACCCTGCCTTTCCCCTGCTCTTTTCATGAACATACCTTTTCTTGCTTTCCACCCAATCCCTGTAAATAAGATTCCTGTGGTTGCTCAGAAGCTTAATTCCATATTCCCTCTCCTTATCATCCTTTCCAGAAACCACAATACTTACAGTATCTTCCTTCTTGTTAAGCAGTGCCTCAAACACACCGTAATCCTGGTTGATGTCCATGCCATCTATCTTTTTTATAAGATCTCCCTCATGTATTTCAATACCTGTGGTCATTAGTGGAGATTTCTCCCCTTCGTTCGATGGGTCCCCGCAATAAATCTTTCTTATATATGCCCCCTCTTCAGTTTCTTCGGTGAATGCTCCGAGCCTGCCAGATGGGTAATAGTCAATATTTGTCAGATCTCCACCTATCTCATAGGAATGGGATGTCCCGAGTTCGCCCTGCATCTTCTTAAGAATATCAGAAAGTTCAGCTCTTGTATTAACCTTTGACAGAAGCTTTTCGTATTTCTTTCTCACATTGCTCCAACCAGATAATTTTTCACTGTTCCAGTATCCTTCCCTCATGAGTTTCCAGGTTTCATTGAGCATCTGCCTGAATTCTTCCTTCCGATCTCTCCTAATGTTCAATAATGCAAGATCTACTTTGCCCTTCTCAAGATCCTTGTGATTATCTGCTGTGGAATCAGAATTTATGATGAAATAATCCCCGTTTCTCGCCACAAGAATTTTCTTTCTATCGTCAGATAGGCTGAATGAACTGATCCCATCGATCACCACTCTTTCCTCTCTCTTTGTGAAATCATAGCAGAGAAGGGTCCATTTTCTCTGGGCCTGCCCTCCGAGGCTATAATGCTTTGTTGAACCTTCGATTTTGGTTCTTGTGTAGAATACGACTGAATTCCCTGCCTGAAGCTCACCATAGTTATCTGCATCAATGGGAAAAGACTGAGACTTCATTTTAAGATCTTCAAGCTCGTAGGGCAGTTCAGTATCTTCCTTTGAGAATTTTGGCGGGATGCCAAGAAATGGATTTTGCCCTCCCTTCTTTAGAGCTATACAGTAGGGCTTGAATATTGTCATGAAGCCAAGATCAAATATAAGATTGTCATAGGTGGGATCAAGTGCCCTGTTTGTGAGATAGCTGAGAAACATTCCTGAAGTGTCAAAGGATGGGGAGAAATCAGCTGCTGAAGTTGACGTGGCCTCATATACCTTCTTTTCTTCTATGGAATAAATTCTGATCTGTGATCGACCTGAAGTGAGTCCAAATGAATATGCAACCAGTTTCCCATCCCTGCTGATATCAAAGTCACTCAATCTGCCTCCTGGACTCCTGTCTATGAGATTTTTTGACGCTGTATTCAGATCAACCATGTAAAGCTCGTGCCTGTTGTTGGATATGACAACAGTATCTGACCCTGCTACTATTTTCATATTCATTATAATTCCCATATCCAGTGGAACTGATTTTTCTTCCTTCCCATTTCTCCTGTAAATAACTATACCGTCTTCCCCATTGATCTCCTGTACAGTTGCAAACCTGTCGCCGTCCATTCTTTCTACTCTTCTTATTCTTCCGTGGAAGGTTGCGTTTAGAGTTACAGGAGCATTCATATATTTCCCCTTGAGAATTCCTCTTCCTCGTGATATAATAGAAATATTTTCTTCATCAAAAAGGCGTATCCTCTCTATACTCTCTGAAACACTGTTGAATTCATAATTTTTTTCTGTGAATCTGGAATCTATCTTGATAGGAATTTTTCGCGCCTTTCCTTCTATAACGTTGAATACATACAGTTCACCAGCAACAGTAAATACAAGGTTGGTCCCGTGACCGTTCATGGGCCTAACATCGTGTTCACTGAAATCTGAAAGCTTCTCGATTTTCTTTTCTGAAAAATCATATGCATACACATTTGCTGTA
Source organism: Thermoplasmata archaeon (assembly GCA_021819225.1). The sequence continues at coordinate 612 of JAKARU010000173.1, read as the reverse complement.
CCATCCCTGTCGGTAACGAAATATAATTTTGTTCCCAGTACAACTGGAGAATGAATGTTTGTCTCAATATCCAGCAGTTTTTCAAATTTCTTGCTTCCCTTTAATCTGAACCATACTTTGCCTCTGGTTCCTCCTCTGTAGTTTTTCCAGTATGGCACTTCCATGGTGTTTCTTCCAAGCAATATACCTTTTCCAGAGAACTGTATCGTGTTTCCATATCCATACTCTGACTTTTCCATTTTTCTGGTTTTGAGGTTGATGGAATAGAATTCGGTTATTCCACGTGTAGGCTCATAGATGTCTGAATAAATCATGATATTACTAGAATCTATCCATCCTGCGATTCCAGTTGCCGGTGATCCTATATGAGTCATCTGTATCAATGATCCTCCTTCAGAGTCACATACAAAAATTTCATTCACTCCGTTATGTACTCCTCTCATTAGCCTGAAAGCTATGTGTCTACCATCTTCAGAGAATCTAGGATTGCTAATAACTCCCAGTCCAGAAACGATCCTTCTTGAATTACCGCCATCCATGTTACTGATAAACAGGTCATCTTCAGAAACGAAGCATAACTTGTTCTCGTGAATATCCGGTTGTAGAATATAA
>JAKARU010000172.1 GCA_021819225.1 Thermoplasmata archaeon | reverse complement strand
TCGTACATTCTCTTTCAATTAAAACTTTTCTATATACCGATATTTATCAGGCCCATCTCACTATTGTTGACCAAGATCAGCGGAGAGTGTTTTGCGCATACTAAAATAAAAATCTATTTCTGAAAATTATCTGGATGATGAAGGAGAGTTGAGATGCATCTTAATTATTGCCTCTGAAATGATACTCAGGTTATATCTGTAACCATCGTTTGAAATTAATATATCATATTCAATGAAAGTAAGTATTTAAAGGAAATTCATGAGATCAAACATTGAGTTTACAACCCATGGATGTCATAATATATATATAAAAAACAGTAATCCTTAAAAATGATTGATGTAGGGTCCCTATCGGACTTCCTGTTAATTGTTTTTGGAGGAATAATCGCAGGAATAATAGGCTCCCTAACTGGACTTGGCGGTGGGTCAGTCCTCGTACCTGTGCTTACTCTTTTCTATGGTGTGCCAATAGAATATGCGACCGGTGCAAGCCTGATATCAACAATTGCAACTTCAGCAGGCTCTGCAAGCACATATACAAAAAAAGGGATCGCAAATATAAAGATCGGGGTCGGCCTCGAGGTTGCAACAACTCTGGGTGCAATAGTGGGAGCGCTTACCTTCGCGCTTGTTGTTCATGCAAATCTTCAATGGATCCTTTTTCTCTTATTCGGGGTTGTCATATTGACATCAATAATCCCGACTGTGAAGAGGGGAAAGTATGAATTTCCCGAGGAAAAGCCAGCTGATTTTACTAGCAGGCTTTTCCAGCTTTCCGGCAAGTATCACGACGAAAGAAGCAGGAAGACAGTGCAGTATACAGGAATAAGGTGGTGGCTGGGTGAGATCATAATGTTCTTTGCGGGAGTGCTGTCTGGACTTCTTGGGATAGGAAGTGGTGCACTCAAGGTTCTCGGCATGGACTGGGCAATGAATTTACCGATGAAGGTTACCACTACTACCAGTAATTTCATGATAGGAATAACCGCCGCTACTGGAAGCAGTATTTACTGGTATGAGGGATACATCCAGTTCTTCCTGGCAGGAGCAACAGCCATAGGAGTGCTCATAGGATCAAGAATAGGGTCATCGATCCTGCTGAAGGTTTCCAACAAGGAAATCAGGTGGATTTTTTTTGCCATATTGACATTCCTTGGAATTGACATGATCTTTAGGGGAGTAACGCTATCAGGTTTCTATTATATCAACCCACTTACCGGGTTCACCATCGCAATAGCCACAGCAGCAGTGCTCATACTTTTGCTGTACATAAAAATGAAATTGGAGGAAAGGGGAAATGCAAACTTCAGATAAATTAACGACTCTTGTCAGCTGGATCCTGAAGATCGCCGTTTTCATCAGTATAGGTTTTGTAACGGTGGGATCGATTCTAATGTTCATTTTCAACGGTGCAGATGGTTACTCGATTTCACAGATTGAAAGTTATAACTCCAGTATTAACCTGACATCAAAGGCATTCTCACCGGTTCTAATACCCTCCGGACTGCTGGCGCTTAACCCGATTGCTTTCATCTCACTTGGCCTGTGGGTCCTCATATTCACTCCAGTTACTGTGCTTTTCAGTTCTCTCGTGGATTATATCTATATGAAAAATAAGCTGTATGTGATTCTTACGTTCCTCGTCCTGTTCAACCTGTTCACAGCGATTCTGATCATTCCCGCATTCGTGAAACTTTGATTTTTTAAAGCATTTTACAAAAACATTATTAATTTTACTTATATCATGTTGTGTGAACTGATGCTTAAATTCGAAAGAGTCCCAATCAGAGAAGAGGATCCATTGGAAAGATCTAAGAGTTTTAGGGTCGAGCCAATGATTGGTTATTCAGATCAGGAAGCCACGACAGAAGCATCAAGGTGCATCGGATGCAATATATGTACTCAGGCATGTCCTGCAAGTCTTGATATAGGCGCATACATAAACAGCATTGCTGTTGGGGATCCTGCCCAGACTGTGAGGATTGTCTTTGAGAATTTACCATTTCCAGCAATTATTGGAAGAGTATGCACCCATAACTGTGAGGATATATGTGTGATGTACGATACGGGCGGTCCACTTGCAATACGTCACCTGAAGAGATTTGCAGCCGATAAATTTGATGATTATTCAAAGATAATGCGGGTGAAGAAGAGAGGTTTCATAAGCAAGAAGGTTGCAGTAATAGGAGCGGGACCTGCTGGATTGAGTGCTGCTTATTATTTATCGATTCAGGGAGTGAGGGTAACTGTATTTGAGTCCCTTCCTGTGACCGGTGGTTTCATGAGAGTTGGTATTCCAAGATACAGGTTACCCGACGAAGTCTTAGACAAGGAGATAGGTTATATCCAGTCGCAGGGCGTGGAAATAAGGTTAAATACAAAAGTAGGAAGGGACATCAGTTTCCACGATATTATTTCAAACTATGATGCTGTCTTCCTCGGAGTTGGAAATCACAGTCCGAGAACCACCGGAACACCTGGAAGTGACGCTGAGAACTTCCTCCACGCCACAGAGTTTCTTCAGAGAGTTGCCCTGAATGAGAAGATTCCTGTTGGAAATAATGTGGTAATAATAGGTGGGGGATTCACGGCAAACGATGCTGCAAGATCATCCATAAGACTTGGGGCCAGGAATATCAACATCATGTACAGAAGGAGGGAGATCGATAGGCCGGGATATCCCTCAATGAACGCGGATGAGGAGATGGAGGAGTCTATTGATGAGCTTGTCGGGTATATGTGGGAGGTAACGCCATTCGAGTACGTTAAGAATGGAGACAGGATTGTGCAGGTGAAATACTGGAAGAACCAGATGGTTTCAGAGGGAGGAGGAAGGGCTAAACCTGTGCCACAGAAGGAGAAGACGTACACAATGGATGTGGATTTTGTGATTGAGGCCACGGGACAGGAAACCGATTTTTCATTCCTTGGAGACGAATTCGCCAGGAATTTACGGTTGACTCCCCACGGGCAGATAATCGTAGACCAGAATGGAATGACAAGCATACCCGGTGTGTTCTCCGGAGGCGATTCAACCAATATGACAAGAGACCTGATAAGTGCTGTAAGGGATGGAGACACTGCGGTTCTTGGAATATTGAACTACCTCAACCTGATGGACCAGGTTAATGAAGAATACCTTCCACTTCTCGACAGGTGGAAGAAATTCTCGCCAACTTCCGCAAAGATGGCATATGCGGAGCGCATAAAATAATCATAAAATTTAATCATTCTAAAAAATAGATTTTCACTGTTTTTCAAGGTATATAGAATCAAAGCCAGTATAAGGTATCAACACTTCCGGTATCCTTATCTTTTCTGCGTCTGAGAAATTTTCTATTATGGCTACGACTGTTCTTGAGCTTGCCATGGCCGTTCCGTTCAGGGTGTGCAGGAACACATTTCCATCTGGTGTCCTGTATCTTATGTTGAGCGACCTTGCCTGGTAGTCAAGGTCATTTGATATGCTTGCGAGTTCACGATATCTTCCCTGGTGGGGAAACCATCCCTCAATATCAAATTTCTTGGCGGCAAGATTTCCGAGTTCTCCTGAACAAACATAAGATACAGGACACCAG
>JAKARU010000171.1 GCA_021819225.1 Thermoplasmata archaeon | reverse complement strand
CTATCTGATCGATATCTACCCCAAATTCTTAATTTTGCTTTCAATTTCATATTTGCAAAAGCCCTTATCAGATAATCAACACCTTTTGCAGGAATATGAGTGCCAATATACCCAAAAACGAATTGCTCCTCCTTTTCCCTTATTCTGTTTGATAACTTATTAAGATTGAAACCATAGTCGAGAAGGGAAACTTTCTCTGCTTCATGTGGAAAATATGTTTTGAAGCTTTCGATTAGAGTTCTGGAAGGGGAAATAAACAAATCAACGTCCCTTACCGCCTTTCTCGCAAACTCCATTCTGGAATTTACCCAACCTGTCCAATAGTCAACGTCCTTTCTGTCATCATCCTTACCTGTAAAATATCGACTGTAACAAATCCGTGCGCATTTACTATCTTCCTGCCCATCACAGGAATTCCATGGTTCACCGTTTAAATTCCATTGAAGGAATTGGCCTCTTGGACACATAAGCCAGAAATCATGCAATGTGTAAACAGAAGGGATGTTCATTTTTTTAACCTCAGATGGTAGGGAAAGTGAAAGGTGGTTCAGATGCTGAAAGTGTACAATATCTGGCTTGACGGTTTCAAGAATTCCTCTTAGCTTAACATTGACCTCTTCGCTTAAATATCTATCTTTCGTCCTATAAAGGTTAATAGTATATCTTACCAGAGCACCATTATTCTCTACATCTCTTCTTAGGTTATACTCAGGTAAAAATGGGCTTTCTTCCCTACTGAAAATAAAGACTTCATTTCCTCTCTTTAAAAGTTCCTCAGTAATTGTCTTCGTATAATTCTCAGAGCCTGCATTGTACTCAGGTGGATAACCATGTATTACCTGAAGGATTTTCATTGAATGGAAATTTATAGTTACTATAAAATCTTAATCTCCAGTTTATTTAGGGACAATCTATTATTTTTCTGATTCAGTTTCTATTTTTATCTCTGGATTTGCGAGAATGTGATTGCTGAAAAAATAGAATCTTCACCTCGTATTTGATCATAATTGAATATTCTTTATTTCTGATTGTATTTTGTGACGGAACCAGATAGAATAGATCCGATCTAATCAAAATCCATAGGATCTGATATGGCGGGTAGAGTGAATTGCCAATTGTTCCAATCCCCTTGTACCATTTACGAAAACGCAGATGTATAAGGTTCTTTACGTGTCCTCGCTTTGAAGGTGCATTCAGTGTTTTGGGAAATCTCAGATTATGACTCAACTGCCATATTAAAAAGCTATTCCACATTTCAGGAATCTTCCCCTAGATAAAATTTCATTTAATAATCGAAAGGAGGGTCAATTTGAATTCACATTAAAATCGCTTATCTGGAAATGCTTAATTACCTTGTACATAATCTATCTTCCGATCATATTGACTGGAGCTTTACTGTCTCACAAATTGAAAATGAATGACCACTCAGACCCGTGCGATGACGTAATTGGAATGTTCGCCTTCTCCGAAGTTCTTTCACTGTTAACAGGTATCAATTTCTACAAAGTTTTAAAGGATCACTTGAACGAATTAAAGGGATTATCATTCTATCTATCGGGAAAGAAAGCGGAGTTGAGAGAAGAAGGTTTTTCAGAGAATACAATATCAACCATAATCACCCTCAATCTGATATCTTCCTACTCACTATGGTATGGGTTTAGTAGAGCGAAAGTTCATTCAAAAATTCCTTCCAATAGCTTGAGAGCAAGGATGAGTGAAAGTGTGGATAGAGGTGGTACTGTTGCCGAAAAGATTGACGGATATACTGCAGGAGTAATTATACCAACAAATATGAATAAAAAAGATGAGACTTCTATTATTAGATTGAAAAGACTGATCAATTCTATCTCACTCTGGAAAAGATTGGCTGGAATCTGGATAGTCGGAAACCTTCCAAATCAGGAAATATCCAGTTTTAACAAATTCCACAAGGTTGAAGTGATAAATGTTGAGAATGATCGTGGTCCAGCCTCGGCGAGGAACTTGGGCATAGAAAGAGCGCTCAAGGCAGATTCAGATCTGATAATATTCATGGATGATGATGTTGTCAACCCAATTGACAGCTCATTTGAATCTTTATGTGATATTGCAGTTCTTGGAAATGATATTTACACACCAAAAATTCAAAGTTATGGCGATACATGCTATGATCTGTTTCATGATATTGATGGAACACTGAACGTTGTATACGAGAGTCAAAGCAATTAGAGCAGTTTAGTTTATGGAACCACATGCGTAATGATCTGTCCCAGCAATATTTTGAGGGAAGGCTTGAGGTTTGATGAGAACTTCCCGCTGGCCGCTGGAGAAGACATTGACTTCTGTATAAGGGCAAAAAACAAAGGGCACAAAATTCTCCCTGCAGACTACGTTATTGTTCAGCACAATTATGGCTATAATCATAATGACGAGTCGCTTATAAAATTCATTTCAAGATTTGTAAGATATGGTGAAGGTAACAGTATAATCAAAGAAAGGAATCCTGGTTATTTTAATTCTCTTACAAACGCTACACCTCGCCCCACTCAATCTAAAATTCACGGGAATATTAACGTTCCTGAGATTATAAAATCTCTTTCAAATATAGTAGACAGGTACATAAAATGAATTCCTCTTTCATAATATGAAATTCCAATCTTTTCAACTCTCTCTTATAGCGTCAAACCTTCACGATTCTGTCTAAGTGTTGCATGTGACATGTAACATCTATTTTTTACCACTCATTCTTTGCATCGTCTAAACTGTTCATTTTAGTTAATTCTACTAAGACGGTAGTCGTTTTTAGGGTCATTTTACACCCTATAAAGGGGTCTATACAGGATAATTTTTAAAACCATGAAATAGCACCTAATTTTGTTAATTCAAGCGCCATTTCATTGGTAGTAAATTACATGACGCCATTTTATCTCGAACACGCAGAATACTGCATTTTTATGCTATGTATATTAGGAGAATTAACACCTTTTTTTGTCTATTCTTGTGTTAAATCTAAGAATGGCGAGAATTAACACGCAATTAACATGTAAATTACATGGTAAATGCTATTTAAGTTCTAACAGAATTACCATGTAATTTTGCAGATCGCGGCATTGCAGATATGTATTAGAGCCTGTATGACACGTATTCGTAGAGAGATAATATAACCGCCAAAGTTGTTAATTCTGTGTTAAATCTACGGGGTATAGAATTAACATGTTAATATTTTAAATTAGCATGCAAATGTTGGCAAATAGCATGTGTTAAATTGACTTTTTAACAATTGTGTAACATGATGTGCTCCCCTTATCACTTGGACACTTATAATAGAGATAATATACTGTTAAAGGTATATAAGGGGGAGTCCAGAGGGGGTTTTACGAACCTAATGTGCACCTGTGGATAGGGTGATCTGACATGGCAGATAAATACACTGTTGAGCAGAAGATAGAGATCGTGATCGAATCACTTACAGCAACAAACATTGCTGAATTGTGCAGGAGACATGGAATATCTGTTGTACAGCTTAACAGATGGAAGGAGAAGTTCATTGATGGTGGAAGCAGGGCACTTGGTGAATCATCAAAGGGAAATACATACCAGAAGGAGATAGA
>JAKARU010000170.1 GCA_021819225.1 Thermoplasmata archaeon | reverse complement strand
CATAATTTCGCCTACAGGCGCAAGGTTTCTGGATCCGTCTGTAAGGAAAGGGTTGATTCCAGAATTGCTGCAGACGTTGATGGACAGGAGAGATCAGGTCAAAAAGCTGATGAAGCAGGCTAAGGGAGATGAAAGGGATTACCTGGATGGTGTACAGAACGCAATAAAAATACTTATGAACACCTTTTATGGTGTACTCGCTTCATCATTCTACAGATTCACAAATCCTGAACTTGGAAGTTCCGTCACGTCCTTCGCAAGAAACACGATCATGGGTCTCATAGATAAGCTGAAGAAGAAGGACCTGAAAGTGATATACGGTGATACTGATAGCGTATTCATTGAATCAGGAAAAAAAGAACTCAGTGAAGCAATTAAGATGGGAAATGATCTGAGCAGGGAAATTTCTGATGATCTTCACATTCTTATAGAGTTTGAGAAGATCATGGACCCATTCTTCTCCCATGGAGCAAAGAAAAGATATGTGGGAAAGATAGTCTATCCAATGGATAGTGCTGGAGAAATGCTTGTGAGGGGATACGAGGTAAGGAGAACTGATTCCTTTGATATGCAGAGTGAACTGCTACAATCTGTATTCGATTCGCTGATGAACAAAGACGTATCAGGAGCAAGAGAAAATGCGGTTGACATTATAGAAAGGCTCATCCGTGGAGACAGTACCATCGATATTTCTAAACTTGTTATTTCTAGATCGGTAAAAGATTCTGCCTCCTATGCAAACGCTGATTCCATGGCAAACGTAAGGGCTGCAAGAAAGTTACAGGAAAGAGGTGAGAGATTCATTCCAGGAATGAAGGTCTCATGGATAGTCACGAATAGCAGGGTGACACCGCAGGAAGTAGAGCCATATATTGATGGAGAGAAATTTGAGGATGAACCGGACTGGCTTTATTACGCAAAAAGAGTTGAAGAAACCGTAAACCGGGTGTTTGAGAGTCTCGACGAGCCAATACATCTCGTTGAACAGGCATCTAGGTCAGGAAAAAAACCACAGGCAGTCCGTAACAGCAAGAACACTACACTTGATAGTTTCATGGAGGGATAGATTGTTTGACTTTGTTGTAGTTGGTGGAGGCCCCAGTGGGTCCTACTGTACGCAACATCTGGCAAAAAAAGGTTTCAGGGTCGCACAGCTCGAAGAGCACCAGTCCATAGGGAAACCAGTTGAATGCACCGGCCTGGTATCAAAAAGGGTAACGTCAATGGTAAAAACGGACTCGGTAGTGAACAGGGTTCATGGAGCAAACATATATTTTCCAGATGGTAACCACATTAGAATCGGAAAGGATGAGGAAACAATAGTACTGGAGAGGGATCGTTTTGATCAGGATGCTGCAGCCATGTCCATAGGGAATGGTGCCGAGCTGATGCTTAATTCAAGAGTTAAAGACATAAAGAGGGAAAATGGAAAGATGAGGATCACACTGAGGAGGGATGGAAACATCGAGGAACTAGAATCTCTCGCAGTTGTAGGAGCAGATGGGGCAAACAGTATAACAAGAAAGGTACTTTTTCCAGATCAGAGATTCAGGAGGGTAGTCTCTGCATACCAGATCGATGGAGCTGGCAGGATGGAAGATCAGGACAATGTGAACGTGTTTATTGGGGCACAATACAGCACCGGTTACTTTGCCTGGGGAACTCCCGCAGGAGATTTTTCTCGCATTGGAACGGCTGGTTTTGGCCTGACAAGGGAAAAATTCAATTATCTGTACAGGAGGTACCTCAACCCAAATAAGATATCCATAACAGGTGGTCCCATACCCATAAGCTTTCTCAAGAAGCCATATGGTAATGGTGCACTGTTAATAGGGGACGCAGCAGGTATAGTAAAGCCACTCAGCGGTGGTGGAATCTATACCGGCATGGTATCAGGTGAAAAGGCAGCGATTACAATGGAGAAGGCATATGAAAGCGAGGATTTTTCAGAAAGATCACTTTCCACATACAACAGGCTGTGGAAAAAGGAATTAGGTGCAGAACTGAAGAGGGATTACAGGATCCAGAAATTATATTCAAGAATCACTGATACTTCCTTTAACATAATAGGCAGGAAAATAACCACTGAAAGGATGACTCATCTTATCAATACGATGGGCGATATTGATTACCCCTCAAGAGTTGTTCTTAGAATGCTGTTCAAAAATCCATCCATCGTTAGAAACGTCTTATTTCCAAGGAAAGAAAAGAATGCAGAACGAAACTAAATACTCATTCCTGATCATAATTGCAACACTTTCATGGGGTGTCACATTCCCACTGATCAAGATATCACTTGAATACATGTCACCTGTAATATTCCTGGCAATCAGGTTCCTGATTTCGACACTGGTGATGATCCCATTCATAAAGAACAGGAGGGACCTTACAGGGTTGAAGCAGGGTTTCATTGCCGGGTTCTATCTTTTTCTGGGATATTACTTCCAGACCATAGGATTGTATTTCACGACTCCGGCCATTTCGGGTTTTGTAACAGGCCTCTATATAGTACTTGTTCCAGTAATTGGCTACCTGATATACAGGCAGAGGATTTCTAAAAGTGATCTGTCGGCTGTAACTTTGGCTGTCGTGGGACTGCTGATCATCACAGTAGGAGAAGTAAGCAATTTTTCGCTCCAGCTTGGAGATCTTCTAACCTTCATCTGTGCCGTTGGATACGCAATGCAGATAATATATGTTTCACGGAATAATAAACTGGATATGGTAAAATTCACTTTTTTCCAGATGGCTGCAGTTTCACTGTATTCAACCATAGCAATTCCCACATTTAAGATATATTTCAACTTCTCATCTCCCATACTCCTCTTCACAATTGCATTCACAGCATTATTTGCAGGAGTTTTAGCATACTTCATAACAAACAAGGCTCTGGTTTACGTGAAACCTGAAAAGGCGAGTATAATAATGGTTTCAGAACCAGTTTTTGCTGCAATTTTCTCCGTCATACTCACCGGTATACCACTGTCCTATTACACCATTGGTGGGGGAGCTTTAATGGTAGTAGCAATGCTAATGACTATAGTACTTGTTTAAAATTCCAATACTGATATTTATATATTATATTGGTGAAAACTTAATAAGTATCTAAGAAACTTGGAATCAATTAAATAATCATTATTAATACAGAATAACGGCAACTTCACCTTATGCTTTTAATATTAAGAATCTTGATAGAAGGATATGGATCCTCAGTATGACCAGGTTCATCCGGGCCTTTGGACGTGGATCAACATTCATCTTCCTACCTTTAATTTTCATCATAGTTTATCATATAAGCTTTATAATTACTGGATTATTTCTCGGTTCAGCAACACTGCTCATGGCATTTGTGCAGTATTACTCAGGAATATTGACAGACAAGATCGGCAGAAGAACAATTCTTGTGTATTCCCAGATACCTGCAGTCGTATTCTATCTACTCATCTATTATACCGTTGCAAATCCATATTATTTTGTCCTTCTGCTCGGTTCATGGTACGGAACAATAATTATAAACTCAATACAGTATCCTGCGGTACAGGCCTCCGTTGCAGATATTACCTCTGTAAGGGACAGGCTTTCAGGTTACACAATCA
>JAKARU010000169.1 GCA_021819225.1 Thermoplasmata archaeon | reverse complement strand
ATTTCGTTATCCGGAACAAGTCTCTTGAATATGGATTTTGCATCCTCAATATAGTCTCTGAATACCATTTCTGATGACTCCTGAAAAATTTATTTTTTTTAAAGTAAGTAATAATAATATTTAAAGGTTTAATTTTAGTTTTTTAATTCTGTTCAAAACGTCTGATTCTTCGATCTGAACATAGCCTTTTTCCTTTGTAATTACGGCAACATCTATCATTCCACCTGATGCTGAATCTCTTGATTTAGCTGCAGATATGCCCTTTATTACCAGATCTACTCCCTCATCGACGGTCATGTCCTTGCTGTACATTGATTCAAGAACACCGTATACGAATGGAGATCCTGATCCAGTACTGACAAATATGTCTTCTACTGAGCCACCTGCTGCATCTACTGAGAAGATGTGTGGTTTTGAGTCGACACCTCCTATGAGTATCTGAACCATATAAGGATAGAACTTAGTCTGGTTAAGTATGTTTGAAAGTAATGTGGCTGCGGCGCTTATTGGGATATTTATTTTTCTCTGCATCCTGTATAATTCAAGCTCTGCTTTCATGTATCTGACAAGTACCTGAGCATCGCCTACAAGGCCTGCAATGGTCATTCCAGCATATGTATCAATTTGAAATAGTTTCTGTCCGTCCTTGTGTGCTATAAAATGCTCCATTGTAACTCTCCTCTCAGTTGCCATTATAACGGCATCTTTGAGTGTAATCGCTACAGTTGTTGTTCCAGTTTCCATTAATTTTTCCATTAATTCCACTCCATTCAGTCAATAGCTATGTGTATTAAATACTTTTTAATTTTTTTAGCTCATCGCACATTTGTATGGTCTATCACCACAGAATTCATTAAGAATGACAATCATTCTTTCGGCACTCCTATGAAATTCTTGGCAACTATTATTCATGAACTTATGCTGATATAGTGTTCATTAAGACAGGATAGGGATGGAAACTTCAACCTGATTCATGAGTTTGATCTAAACGAAATGAGAATGCTATTAAAGAGGATATCACAGATAAACAACCTTTACCTTATGCCAGTAAAGTAAGCAATTGATAGATTCTATCATCATCTTTTTATTTATTCATATTTAAACCCGTTAAAACCTTTAAAGAACCATATCAACTTACATTGATTTTAAATATCTTATGAAAATGACAGGTTATGGTACTAAACGCGGAAGATATTATGTCACCAATTCCATCACCTCTTCCAGAGGATCTGGATGTCGCTTCAGCCACAAAGCTTATGGCAAAGGATCATAGAGGATATGTTCTGGTAGGAGAAAATAGTACCATTAAGGGGATAGTTACAGAGTGGGATTTTGTGAGCAAGGTTATGGCAACGGGAATTAATCCTGAGAAAATAAAGCTCGGGGAAATAATGTCAACAGAAATCAGGAGCGTTGCTGAGGATACACCGACAAGAAAGGTAACTGTTATAATGAGCAAAAATGGAATACGCAGAATACTTGTTGGGAAAAATGGCAGATTTGTTGGAATTATAACATCCAGGGATATCCTGCGAATCTTCGAGGATTATGTAGAGAATGTTGAAAATGTAGCTGGCAAGTATGGTCTACTTTAAATATCCAGTTATAAATTTTGATTTTTTGATAAGTAACCCTTGATTCAATCTGCTAATTAAGAACAAGGAAATTGAGTTCTATTTCATTTCAATATTTAAAAATAGACTTGTAAAGTTCAATTACATCGTGAACATCGCCAAGTGAGTATTCACGAAGTTTTTTAGCGTCATTCTTCCACAGATATTCAACGGCCTCAGCCGGGTTCATGCCATCAATCTGAATATTTTCCTTGACCCTCATTAAGTCAAGTTCGTTATAGAATTCAGAATTTACTATTTTCCTGAGACTTCTTATTATGTAGTCTCCGGTTTTTACCCTCATATCAAGAGCACATGCATACATCATATCCAGTAGATAGGATGTTCCGAAGAAAAATTTCAGCGCAAATAGCTGTTTGGAGTAAGGCAAGCTGACGAGTTTGGTGTTTATTAAAGTTATATCATAGCTCACATGATTATAACCGATTATAACTTCTGGCTGATATGAATCTACGAAATCCTGTAATTGCGATAGAAGATCATATTCATTATAATTATTTGGATCGGCCATCATGACGTCATAATTGCCCTGCAATGTTCCAACTGATATTGCTACAATTGATTCATTCTTCAGAAATCCATCCTTGACGAGGGTTTCCAGATCAAGGGCTAGAACTCTGGTCGCTCCATTTATCCTTCTTCTGATTCTTGAAAGACCTATATCAATGTCCATTGACAATAATTGTTTAGATAATATTATAACTATTTCTTTATTTCCTGATCATGCGGTTCACAAATAGAATCTACCTGAACGAGCAGGTGGATATGCAGAAACTTGGAAACCTGATATTGAGCTTCTTCAAGGAGGAGGGATTTATTACCCAGAGGATAAACCTTGATCATACACAAATCATTCAGGCCAAGAAGGGAGGTATAATGAGAGCTCTTCTTTCTACAACTAAGGGTTTTACAGTCATAGTTAAGGGTGACCCCAACAACATAGATGTGATAATGGGAATAAGGGAATGGATAGAAGAAGATTCGGAGTCCAGGTTGAAAACAGCCATTAAAACTCCATTCTCATTCTTTGAGCCTGTACCTGAGGCAATCTGGGCCTATGAACTTGAACACCACTTGTGGAATCATCTGGAGACGAACATAGAACTTGGTATCTAGAAAGAGGAAATTTGAAAATCTTCTGGGAAGGATTCACCAGGTCTGGCCAGTTATCCTTTCATACATTGTTCTGTATAATTTTGATGTTGATTCTATAAGATTTTCTGGCAGGGCTTCAATTTCTGGTTCCTTCTCTCCCTTACCCCTCGCTTCATACAGTCTGTCATAATATCCATTGTCCCTGTAATATTTCCTGACACTTTCCTTTGAAAGTTCCACTATTTTTCCCTTCTCATATTCCTGCATTTCCCAGAACCTGTCTTCGTCAGCTGTTCCGAACGTGTCGACAATTATTATTTCTCTCCCTTCTCCGAGTGCAAATTCCTTCTTTCCATCTGCGTGGATCAACCCCCTCTTGGCCACTTCTATTTGCATCTTTCTATCGATTTTTCCAATGATATCTCGTATTCTATATATCTCTTCCTCGGTCAACCCTCCAATTTCTGCAGCTTCCTTGAAATTAAGTGGCCTATCAGTTTTTTCAAATTTTGTTGTCATTTCAAAAAATGGGTCATCCAGCATTTCTCCCTTCTCTGGAATATGATTCATTCCAAGATCCTCCCTGTTAATTTTCCCGGACTTGATTCTATCAATAAGTGTGCCAGCCGCATAATGTCTCATTACAAATTCCAGTGGAATGAGGAAATTGATCCAGTGTCTTGATCCTCCTGACTCATTTACCCTGTATTTCCTGACCTCCATCTCGTTATTTGCCCTCAGGGAGAGAAAATGTGTCTTGATACCCATGTTCTTTTGAACAAAATTAAACCAGTAAGCAGATGTCCTGCACACCGAGTCTCCTTTGTTAGCTGCATTGACAGTTTGGATTTGATGAAAAACTGAGATCCTGTAT
>JAKARU010000168.1 GCA_021819225.1 Thermoplasmata archaeon | reverse complement strand
GATCTGTTGAGAAAGAGGAGTACCTGCCCACCATCATAAAGAATCTTCCTTATAAGTTCATATATATCCTTTTTAAGGGAGCCTACCTGCTGAAATTCATCATCCAGTAGCTTATCCCTGAAAATGACAAATTTATTGAGTGGTACTGGCCTGAAATCACTCCTAACCACAGTTGCATCAAGCCACTCCCCTATCTGGGATGCATTCTGAAGGGTTGCAGACAGAGCTACTATCTGTATATCTGGATTCACAATCCTTGCAGTTGTGCAGAGGATTTCAAGAGTTGGGCCCCTTGTCTGGTCCCCAATATTGTGGATTTCATCCAGTACCAGTACCGCAATATCATTGAAATAGTCTGGATTGTGGTGCATCAGAGAATCTGCTTTCTCGGATGTACAAACAATTACATCGAACCTGTTTACTATATCTGTCCCAGCATCCAGGTCTCCAACACTGAGAGCTACGGTAAACATCCCCTTTCCAATTGCCCTGAGTTCTTCAAACTTTTCCCTTGCCAGTGCCTTCAGGGGACAGATATACATGGATTTTAATCCCTTTCTGGCTGCCCTTATTATGGAGTAATAGGCTATAAGCGACTTTCCTGAGGCTGTTGGTACTGAAACCAGGACGCTTTTACCCTCTTCTATGGCATCAATGGATCTTTTCTGGTGTTCATAGAGACTTACATCCTTACCTGAAAAATAGTAGTTTTTAATAATATCCATTGAGGTCTCCATTTATCTCGGATTTGAAAAGTGTTAATTAAGATTTATGAATTATCAGTCAGTAAAAAGATATTTGATCATGCATGCCATCAGATAGGCAAAGATTCACAGTCATATTGTCAGTTATCAGTATAAAAATCAGGATATCATTGTCTCTCTGGGTTCGTTCAATCAGAAAATAGAGAAAGGCAGCACTAAAATACGGCGAATCTTTATCATTTTCATGAAAAAGAAGATAACAAATTTAATGACTTTAACAAGTTTAATTGATTTCTTCACTCTCTTTCCAGATTACAGGTACAATCTTTCACGCTAATGAAATCTATCGTTCGTATAGGCTTGTTAAAGGTCACTGTAAAATTAAGGCTCCACAAAAACAACATTAGTTGTTGGCATTACAATACTGAATTTGTATTCCGTATCATAGTTCATACACTTAAGAAAGGGATGATAATATGAAATCATAAATTGGTGAAACTAATGAAATATCAAATTAGAAAGAACTGGAAAAAAATAGCATCATTAATTGTTGCGATTATAATAATAGCAGTACCAATTATTATTGTACGGAGTTCACATAGGAAAATTTCGAAATACGACTGTTCATCAAAGGTCAATATAAACTACTCCAAGAAACTTGGATTTATGCCATACTTCACATTTAACCACATAATCATGAATGCGACATGCACTAATGGGTAAAGACATAATTACTTAAATACCAGTGTAAATGGTTTCTTAAGCTCTAATTATGGTAATTCTCAGTTATCCACTACTATGTACACAGAAGGAAATTCCTCACCAAAATCAAATATAGGAGTTCAATTATGCGCCCCAAACGAGATCGGTGTTCCTGTCAGTATTTCACCAGTTGAACTCGAAAGAAAAGTAGCTTTTCTTGAATATCTTACCAGTAAATGTGAATCCATCTCTTCCACAATTGCATTAAGCAAAGAAAATAACGGTTCTTTTACATTATGTCTTAGTTTTTCTGGCTCTACAATTCACAGTAATAACATCAACCCTGAAAACTCAATACCCATAAGGTTCTCTTTAGAAATATTCGTGAATAAAAATCTCTATACAAGATTCACGATAGATACTCATGATGTTACAACATTTGAAGGCTCATTTAATTGTTCTAACGGGGCACAAGGCGTGTCTGCAATTGAAAACCTTTCTGGTAAGCTGTATCTTTATGATCTAAACACGTCTCTCCTATCTAAAGTAATATACATAGTTAACTACATAGGCGATTCATACAACTCAAATATATTTCAGACCAGTATATCCCCTTACAATCAATACAAACTTGTTGAACTGGAAAATGGTGCACTTAAAACACTATATGTATTGCCATGGCAGGAGGCACTGCCAGGAAGTGTGATATATGAAAAAGTGCCAATTTGATCGGTGATGCCCAATAGGGACAACCACAAAGAACTTGATAAATGGCCAGGTTATTTATTTTCATGCTATCCTGTCCAGACATTCGAGTCATTTCATCAGGAACAATTTCTGGAACGCGATCGATCACGTCATCAAATCCACGGAACAAAAGGGAACAAAAATGACACTTCCAATTCAACAGGCACACAAAAAATGCATATCTATAAAAAAAAGTTTAGTAATGTTTAAAAATTATAATTCACATCATTCTTTTACGCTAACAATGTCTCCAAAGGCCTCTTTTAGAGTACTTTCATATGAGTTGAAGACTTCATCAGGTAATTTTCCTCTGCCTTCATAGCATTTCCTTACTAGATGGAATTTAAGTTTCTTTAGTTTCAAATCCATTATGAGGTGGGGTAGCGTAAAAGGTGTTCCATTGGATAGTTCCACTCTATGAATGTCACCATAGGGTAAAGATACAAATTTAGGAGGTTGTTCCTTGAGAATATTCTCTATATTCTGTTCAATTTCTTTCCCCCTGGAGATATTGTCATCCACAAGTTTTATCAACTCCTCCTTTGTAACATTATATGTGGTTATTTCACCAGCAACTGGAACCATACGCAAACTATTAGACATCTGGGTAGTATAAAGATCTCTCCTCCTCTCTTTCCCACTCATCATCTCAAACTGGAGAACCTCACTTTCAGTAAAAATAAGGTAATACTGAGTATTCAAAATAGCCGCATTGTCAATTGAACCAATTATGGATGTCATAATTGTTATAAGTAAGTAAATTATAAATATCTACTGGAAAAGTTAATCCTGTTTTGGCATCATCTAATGCTGCTTTGAATAAATAGGGAGGGGTGATTTTAAGTAACTATATGATCATTTAATTTTAAGCAATATTTCCTCCAGCTCTGATCGTTTACTATTACTTAGTAATCTGATCGTTGGAAGAAAAAAATTTTCAACGCAACTTAAAGTAAAAAAAGAATAGGATGAAAGGATATAAGGATCCATTGAACAGACCTCATATCATATTGAACATGGCACAGAGCATAAACGGCTACATTTCAAAGATTTCCGGAGAGAGGGCATACATATCATCGGAAGAGGACAACATAAGGGTGCAAACCCTGAGGAATAAATCAGACGGAATTCTGGTTGGTTATAGAACAGTCATAAAGGATAATCCCTCACTGATTGCTCCTCAGAATGAAAACTCACGAAGGCTCATAATTGATCCACATTGCAGTCTTACTCAAAATTACAGGGTAATGGATGGAAAGAGGAGAACCGTTATACTCAATTCAGAAAAAAATAAGAAAATTGATGATAATATAGAATATGTATACTGTGGAAAGCCGTTCAGTCTTGAAAAATCACTGGAAATAATCTATGAAATGGGTATTAGTTCAATGCTCGTAGAAGGTGGAAAAGTAACAGCTGAGTCGTTTTTAAACAGGGGACTTGTGGACGAAATGTATATGTTTATTGGGGATCTG
>JAKARU010000167.1 GCA_021819225.1 Thermoplasmata archaeon | reverse complement strand
TGATGAACTTAAAAGCAACCTGAAAGGTGATATTATCCAGGTTGAGTTTTCTTCTGAAGAAGATGCCAGGAAGTTTGGGGAATATGGGAACAAGATAGATGTCTCATACCCGCATCCCAATGAGGCCAGGATGAAAGTAAAGGATGCAGATACAGAGTTGCCAGATATAATGAAGTATCTTGTTGCAAACGAAATAAAACCATTGAAGCTGAGTGTTCACAGGCCATCCCTTGATCAGGTTTTTCTTGAATACACAGGAAGGGAGATCAGGGAGGAGGAAAGTGGGGATGTCAGGAGGAGTGAATTGAATATGAGGAGGTTAAGAAGATGAGCGGTTTAATTCCATTAACTGTTAGGGAATTGAGAAAGTGGTATCGAAATCCAGTGTTTTTCATCGTGGGACTCCTACAGCCAATATTCTGGATTGCTCTTTTCGGCAGTGCCTTTGACATAACCCGGCTTTTTAGCGAGATACCCGCCAGCACAGGAATTGTCAGCCCATTTGCTCCAGCTCCAAATTATATCACATTCATTGTGGGAGGAATATTGACCACAACCAGCCTTTTCACGGCAATGTTTTCCGGTACCAGCCTTATTTTTGACAGGAGACTGGGCAACCTAGGAAGGTTCCTTGTTTCACCAATCAGGAGAAGTTCAATTGTATTCTCCAAAATCCTGTCAACAACAATAAGAATACTGGTCCAGGCAATCATCCTGATAGGAGCAGCCCTCCTAATTCCAAACGGGCTTGTGCTGGCTCACGGAATCAATATTCTGGATGTAATCATCATAGCTGCGGCACTTATCATGGTCGCATTTTCATTCTCCTCACTATTCAGTATTATTGCTATAAGGCTGAGGAAGCAGGAAACAATCTTTGGAATCATAAACCTGATAAATCTTCCACTTCTGTTTGCAAGTTATGCCCTATTTCCATCTGGATTGATGGCAACATGGCTGGCCAATGTTGCAAATTACAATCCAGTTTCCTGGTCAGCTGTATCCATCAGGACCGTGATAGAATATGGTAATGTAATGAATGGCTCCCAGTTCAATTCCGTGATGCTTTATCTCCTGTACCTGTTTCTTCTAAGCCTATTCATGATAATACTGACCATATTCCTGTCGGAGAAGGAAATAAGGGACTAAATAAATATTTTAAAACTCATTTTATTTATTATGCAAAAACTACAAACGACCCTGCATCATTGAATTTATCCATAATCATGAAGACTTAATCTGTTCTATGAAAGTTTTTCAAATTGCGTATTTACCATTAAGAGGTGAATTATCCTGACCTGATGGAATTTACCGGACAACTAAAATTAATTGAACCTGGCTGGTTCTGCCTGCTATAACATGCATTTTCAGTCATTGGCTATTAGTTTAATTACGAGACTTCCATATATTATGGCTACGAACAGATCAATTATATCCAGTACATCATTTGGAACAATGAATACAAGGATCAGAATAAATAAGAACAATCCTGTTGTTGCCTCCTTCTTGTAATAGTCTGTAAGTGTATTTGGCATCTCAATGATATTCTGAATGAAACCCTTCTTATTGATCAGGGAGATAATTATTGAAAAAAGTGCCACAATGGAGAATAGTGAGTCAAGGATTCCGCCGACAACCGGAATATAAGAAAGGAGTGTTGCAACAATTGAGATAAAAAGCGAGATGCCAAATATGGAACCATAGGAAGCCATTGAGTCAGACAGTGAATTTCTTATGGAGAAATCCCCGGAATCAATTAGATCCATGGCGGAAAATGTTTGCCAGAATATTGCCATGACTACAAAGAAATATAGTAACAAACTTTCTATCTCATGGACAACGAGGATTGAAATTTCATCCACAGGAAAGTTACCGTTCGAAAAGGCGCTGATTGCAACGTAAGATATCACTTCTGACGCGATTGTATAAATTACTGCAGCAATGATCAACCCAAATATGAACGGAAATATGATCTCTGGCCTTTTTCTTATAAGACCAAAGGCAGTCGTCATTGATTTTGACTCGTCAGACATCCAGAGCTGATTTTTCTATACAATATATATATTTCTAAAAATGCTATCCCTGATTATAAAATTACGGGGAAAATCCATTGTATTGTGCCCTGATTATTTCGCAATTTTCAATCTTCCTGGACCTGAAATCCTCACCGGTAATGATATTCAGCATTATTCCGATCATGACACCATGTGAGACAACCAGTATCTTCCCATATCTGTTATTTATGAAGTTTAGAAATTTTCTAGCTCTGTTGAATTGCATCTCGATCGGTTCCAGACCCTTTACCGGCAGATCTTTTCCAACAATATCCGCAATTTCAATATTCATGCCAACGATCTGCGAGATTTGAAGCGTTGTTTTTCCCTCGATTTCCCCAAGATTCCTCTCCCTTAGATTCATGTCAATTATTATGCCATCAGTATCCAGGTTTTCAGCAACTATCCGGGCTGTTTCATATGCTCGTGTCAAATCACTTGAGAAGATTGCATCGATCTTTTCTCCCTTCAACTTTTCCGATGCGACCTTCGCTTGATTCCTTCCAGCATCACTGAGTGGAACATCTGTATGTCCCTGCCACTTTCCGCTCCTGTTCCACACGGTTTCTCCATGCCTCAAAAAAATTATTTCCATTCCTGGAGATCATCTAAAAGGAAGTTAAAAAAATTGCGTTTATCTGGTTGAAAGACCCATCCAGAATTTTTCCTCAAGATCAAGTATTCCCTTCGCGCCCTTCAGGAATTTCTCCCTTGCCTCTGGATCTGACTTGTGTGTTCCCAGGACATCTTCCATCGCTTCCTCATGGTGGGATTCAAGTTCCCTGTGAAAGGTGAAATACTCTATGTCTGCATTTGAGAGGTCCTTATGCTTCGGCAGGAAATTATTGAAACCAGCCAGAATTTTATCCCACATTGGAATCGCCATGTTCTCAAGCCCGAATTCGGCACCAAGTGCCTCAAAGTAGTCGCCTGCAAAGTACTGCCTCATGCCGTCCAGCCACGCCTTTGTGGTCGGGAGCTGTGGATTTTTTACCAGGGAAACAGGATCCATCCCGATTGACCTCAGGTATTTCCTGTACAGGAGTTCGTGCCTCTTTGCAGGGTCCATGTCTCCAAGCTCTGACACAAGTATTGTGGTCAGGTTTGCAGCGTCTTCCTCATAAGGGGTATTGACCAGTAATGTTCCCAATATGGCCGGCCACTCACGTGTGAAATGGTAGAATTCCACTGAGAACCTCTTAAATTCCTCCTCGGAAATATCCCCCTTTGCGAACCTGTCCAGAAATGGGTTATTTGTTGCATTGTGCTTCTTCACATAGCTGTATGTCTTCTCATAGAAGTTACTCTCATTTAATCCTTCTGACATCATAATTATAATCATGTTAAAAGCATTATAAATAAGTTCCCTCCTTAATATAGTATGCACAAAAACATGATGAACATCTTTTAATCTGGCAGTGTGAAAGAATATGTCACTTGTTAGAATTATTAATACAGATCACTAAGGCAAATCTCAAAGGATAATTCAGAATTTCCCTCTATCCTACCTGCAATCTCCGATGCCCTGATGAATGTATGGTGCTTACGTTCCCTCTCCATTTTCCTCAGGATTGCAAG
>JAKARU010000166.1 GCA_021819225.1 Thermoplasmata archaeon | reverse complement strand
CGATCTATCCTTCAGCAGGAGACTGGCAAAGGAAGGGTATGATGTAATTGCACCTGACCTTTATTCAAGACCAGAGGATAAACAGGTATTCACTGAGGAGAATATAATGGACGCGATGCGCCCAATGTGGTCACTTCCGCCGGAAAAGAGGAGGGATCCAGCAGCAATAAAGGAGGTAATGGGAAAGCTGTCTCCGGTGGGAAAACAAATTTTCAACTTTGTTTCCGAAAAGAGGGAGCTCATGGAAAAGCGGATGCTATCAGATCTCGCTAATCTTTATGATCAGGAGATGAAAGGTGTTGGGAAGAAAGGAGTAGTTGGATTCTGCATGGGCGGAGGACTTGCATTCCAGATGTCAACATCAAAAGAATTTGAAGCTTCAGTTATATTCTATGGTGCAAGCCCTAGAAATCTTGACGACATGGAACACATCAAGGGGGCGTTATTCGGAATCTACGCAGGTGAGGATAGTGGTATAAATGCAACTCTACCGCAGGTAATGGAAAGGGTAGTAAGATATAAGACTGATTTTGAAATGAAGATGTATCCGGGAACATATCACGCCTTTTTCAATGATACTGGAATGAGTTATAACCGGGAAGCTTCAGAAGATGCATGGGAAAGGGTGAAATATTTCTACAGGAGGTACCTGAAATGAGCGAAATAAAGCAGGAAGAGGAAGGCATATTTGATGGTTGTTTCTATGTATGGGTAGATGTAACCAAGAAATACATGTCAGGTGATGGAAAGACCTTCAATGACTACAAGAAGCTTGAAAAGGATTGAACATCCTATTCCAGTCTTTTTGCGTATAACAACAGCACATCAATAGTTGCCCTATCCTTCTCGTGATGAGCGTAAGTTCTTGGAATTATGAGCTTCTTTTTCGTATATGCCAGAACGGTTGCCCGATTCCTTAAGAATTCAAGAACAAAGTCCTTCACTTTCCAGTTATGAATGAGATAGATGAAGTCGCCTATTCTGAATATATTCTCAAGAAACGGCAGGTCTGAGTCCCTGATAACTGAACCAAAGGGTGTATTACAAATTACTGTATCCCAGTGGCCATCAATCTTCCTTATGTCACCTATTACAATTTCAACGTTTTTAAGATCATTCAGATTCTTCTTAAGTACTTCTTCCTGATCTTTATCAATTTCCAGTGCTGTAACAAACCTGGCACCAAAATAGATAGAACCGTAGGAAAAAATCCCATTACCACTACCAGCATCCAGAACTTTTTTTCCTGCTATATCTCCATTCACAAACGCAAGATTTAAGATCTCAGAAGCAAGAACAGAATCTGTTGAATATTGCTCCAGTTCGTTCTTTGGTTTTCTTAATGGTTCCAGTTTTGATAATTTTATCTCAAGATCTTTTTTCGAAAGTTTCAATCTTCCCTGCTCTTTCCACCAATAGCCATCTTAATTACATCAACTGCTACCTTCTTTGAAGTCTCCCTGGACATTCCTCTTGATCTCAGTATATCCTCTATTTTTCTTATAGCCCTTTGTTTCTTCCATGTCCCTTCTTCATGTGCTGCGAGAACTATATATCTGGCTATCTCCCTATCCACATCGATGCCAAACCTCTCTCTTATCTTTATCTGCCAAATCGGAATGAGAATGTCTGGAATATTCCTCAAGTTATTGCTCTCTCTTCTCTGAGCTATAATTTTATTCGGATCTTTCCTTCTAACCGATGGCATACTGCATGATTAATAATTAATAATTAAATTTATTTTTATTGAGTTGTTTTATTAAATTGGTACAATTCTTACTACGTTGCTTCCTCTAATTATCACAGTTCCTAGTTTTCTGTTAAGTTCTTCCCCAGTCTCTTCCACTGACCCCATGACCATGTTCATGTATTCGTCATATCCTGTCAGCACACCTTCCAGGGTCCTGTTATCCTTTAGCAATAACGATACTTTTTTGTTTAAATTTTCTTCCAATACTTTCATCGGTACTATCATTTTTATCACTCAGTTATATTCCTCGCTGTCAATATCTTCCTTCCTCATTATGAACTGTATCAGTCCTCTAATGACGTCCTTCATGTCATCGACTTCCTTCCTCAAGCTCACTATATCCTTGTTGAGTCTTTCTATATCCTTTATGTTGGTTTCTCCTTTCATCTTTTCATCTCCCCAAATTCAGGTGCCCCGTAATCAGGAGCTATTTTTCTCATCTCACTCCTGTTGCAGTTCTCGCAGAAAAGAACGCCGTTTTTAAGAACAAGCACTTCTCTGCATCTCGAGCACCTTGACTTGAGAACACCAAGTCTGTTCCCACTCAAGGTTATTTCTAGATTTTGACCGACCCTGATCACCTTTCCTCTTATTAGGTCTCCTATATGCACAGTCTGTGCTCTTCTATCATCCTTCTTATAATCCTGCATGTTTCTGATGTATCCATCTGCCATATAGTTTTCAAGTTTTCCATTTATCTCTATGCCCACTATCTGGACAGAAACCTGTCTTGAATCGTTCTTTATAATTTTGCCGTAAACTATATCCTCATTCTTTGGTCGAATTTTCTGTATTCCATTATCTACACTGGCAATAAGCTCTTTTTCGTTTTTCCTGACTTCTCCAGACGTAACAGAAACTATTCTTGAATTTTCTTCCAGTGTGTTCCTTCCTGGCAAATATTCTTCTGAATAAGCCAGAATGTCACCAGGTATAACATAGGTAAGTTTCTCTTCTCCCATACTAATCATTTCTGAATTTGTTAAATCAATTCATGTTATTAATGTTTTCAATTTTTCAGTATATTTATTGTCTGAACTATTGAAATTTTCAACCTGCGTTAACCCTAATTGCTCAGATCAAGATACTGGATTTTGTGACAGTGGACAGATGCAATCATAAAGATATTGATTAATGAAACAATTATGAAAAGGGCTTGTGGGGTAGCTAGGATATCCTAATGGCCTTCGAAGCCGAGGACCCGGGTTCAAATCCCGGCAAGCCCGCACTGTATAGAGTATAGGTTATCAGTTTAATTCATATTTTTGTAATTTCCTTTATACACTCACTGGTCAGTTTCTGGAATATACTAAAGATTAGCTAATTATATCACATTCAGCCATGTTATACCGTTTGCTATTTTTTTTTGGAGTTTTGGAATCTAAAATGCGTTAGTTAGGAATAACTACCTGTTATAGTTCATTCAAAATCGCCATTAATATTAATGTCATCCCCATTTATCCTTTCCCGGCGGGACTTAGGTAAATACTTATCCATCGTTTTATTTCCCTCTACATTCTTTTATTTCGACAGATTCAAATTGTGATTTTTACTTATTTCGTTTAAATCGTTAAAAGTGCTTAAATAATTCTGCATCTAGCTGTAGTTATTTTTCCATTTTGGGTCATGATAATTTTCTCACAGGCAATTAAACCTTAACTCAGCCCTTTTTACGTAATATGTCCAGGTCAATATTCAGGTCTGCTACCAGTTCCTTCGCTTTTTTCGGTATTTCACTCATGATCTCCCCTTTCTCCATCCCGTACATCTTGATCCTTAACAGTATGAGGAGTATATCCCTCACACTGTATTTCCCATCTATCATGTTGAGTATCTGGAAGTGAAGGTACAGTGACAGCAGATTGAGAAACATGTAGGTGAATAGCATAT
>JAKARU010000165.1 GCA_021819225.1 Thermoplasmata archaeon | reverse complement strand
CTCGAAAACGCCAACAGATTTCATGCTGCTTATGGGTGTTGTCCTGTCGATGTCACCCGTCGTTTCAATCGTCACTATTGTGCAATTTACACCTGAAGTTGCAAGATGATCTTTCAACATATTTGCCTGAATCAAGGCAAGCTTGCTGCCCCTGCTTCCTATTCTAAGATTTATCATTTTTTAAGAACATCTCCAAAACCTCAACGAACTTTTCAAGTTGTTCTTCCTTATGCACAAAACTTACGAAATTCGTTTCGAATGTGCTTGGGGGAATATATAATCCATGATCCAGTGCAAAATTGAAAAATCTGAGAAACCTCTTCGAGTCGACCTTTAAAACATCGGAATATTTCTCGACACTATTAGAACCAAAAAATATCTGGAACATCGAGCCGCTGGAATTAATGGTGCCAGAATCATATTTTGAAAGGACATCAGAAATCTCCTTTGTTATCTTATCAACCTTTCTGTTGAGGGATTGATAATCGCAATTCTTCAATTCCTTTAGCGTATTAAAGCCACCCATCATCGATAGCCTGTTCCCTGAAAATGTACCAGCTAGGTAGGTCTTACCCTCGGGTGCAACAAGATTCATGATATCATCTCTTCCGCCAATAGCACCGATTGGCAGGCCGCCCCCAATAATTTTGCCTAGTGTTGTGATATCAGGCCTGACACCAGCTATCGAACTATAACATCCAAATTTGAATCTGAAACCTGTTATCACCTCATCGAATATCAGGAGAATATCATTTTTTACCAAAAGTTCCGCCAGTTCTTTTAAAAAAGTCTCCCGTGGCGGAATAACTCCGGTATTACCCAAAACAGGTTCAATAATCACAGCCGATATTCCTTCTTTCCTATGTTCATTGATGATACGGCTGAAACTCTCTATATTGTTATATTCTGCGATCATTACAGTTTTTCCGACCTCTTCAGGTACACCAGGGGAAGAAGGGACCCCTTGGGTTAAAGCGCCACTACCTGCCTTTATAAGTGCATAATCATGCGAACCGTGATAGCCGCCTTCAACCTTTATTATAATTTTCCTTTTGGTATATGATCTGGACAATCTTATCGCATGCATTGTTGCCTCGGTTCCGCTGGAGGCAAACCTTATCTTTTCAATAGCAGGAACGTTATCTGTTATCATCCTCCCAAGATTATTTTCAACCTCTGTGGGTGCTCCAAAATTAATACCGCTTTTAGCAGACGCAATTAAAGCATCCTGTATAGAAGGATGGGCATGTCCAAGGATGAGGGGACCAAAAGCAAGGCAGTAATCAACGTATCTCCTTCCGTCCACGTCCCATATTTCAGATCCACTTCCCCGCTCGATAAATCTTGGATATGGCTCATAATACCTGACCGGTGAGTTAACGCCTCCAGGGAAAATAGATCTGGCATCATTGTAGAGATCGGAAGATTTTGACATAGGCCTGAAATTACCGTGATACATTTAAGGTTTAAATGACATTTTATTAAAATTGAAAGCATGTCTATAATTGAAATGAACTGGTGGTAACCAATGCGTGCCGTTGTAATTGAGAGGGATAACGCGAATAAAGTTCTTAAAAGATTATTTGCGCAAAATATAATCGACAAAACTCACAAGATTATTTCTGATTCTTTACATATATACGCGCCGCTTAATGGATACCAACCCGCTCTTGGACTTGAAGTAATTGAAATGGATTTTCCGGAAAGGCGAATTATTGAAAGCCCCATAAAGCCAGTAATTCCAGAAATCCTGAAGCTTGGAATACCAGCTGGAGAGATACCTAGAAGGTGGGTTAAACTTGGGGATTGTGCAATAATAAATTACAGTGGAACGCACGGAACCGATATTGGACTCCTTTTTGCTAATGCTCTTAGAGTGAAAACAATATACGCATTAACCGGGAGAATAGAAGGCCAGATGAGAAAGCCATCTCTCAAGATTCTCTATGGTAAAGGTGGAGATATTACACATTTAGAAAATGGAGTTTATTTCACATTTGATCCGTCGAAAATCATGTTTTCTCCTGGGAATGTAAATATCCGGACATCGATGAAAGGAATAGACGCTGCAGGGAAGATCGTATTTGATATGTTTGCTGGAATTGGTTATTTCTCAATCCCTATTGCCAAATATGGGCATCCAGATATGATATTTGCATCTGAAATAAACCCAGAATCTTTCCATTATCTCAGAAAGAACATACAGAATAACAAAGTGCATGGAAAGTTCAATATCTACAATAAGGACTGCAGAGACATTGTATTAGATAGAAAGGCCGATATAATTATAATGGGACATTTTGATTCGCCCGATTATATTGGGCATGCACTCCTAAATGTTAAAAACAACGGGAAGATAATCATGCATCACCTTGTTAAAAGAGAAGATCTTAAGAGTTACACCACGAATATACTGGAAATATTCAGTAAATTTGGGGTTAATGGAAAGGTTCTTGCCAGCGAGAGAGTAAAGTCATATTCTCCCAACATATGGCATTATCAGACCACCATCTGCATTTCTTGAAATCCTTTAATTTATTGATAAGCCTGAAACTCTTTATATTCATTTCAGTGATTATAGGGCATGGATTCTACTGTGCGGAGAATCTACGAGTATTCAAAAAAAATATCTGGTCTCAATAAAACCGAAATAAAAGATGAACTTAAAAAAAGGATTGTTGATTCATTCTTTGTTTCATATGCCGCCAGGAATTCAGAACCGGTTTCGATGGAGTTAAAAGCCCTATATCCTTCGAAGGGCAAATATAATTCCTCAATCTACTATACAAAGAAGAAAGCGGAGATATCTTTTTCCACTATGTTAAATGGTTCCATGACAAGGTATCTTGACTATAATGACACATATCTTTCAAAGGAGGCGCTACATCCTTCTGATAATATACCTCCTCTTATGGCAGCTGCAGAGGCCCTTCAGGCCAGCGGAAGTAAACTGCTGGATTCTCTGGCATTATCATATTCAGTAGTCTGCGGACTTTCAGATGCTGTTTCGATCAGGGACAGAGGCTGGGATCATGTTACTTACATATCATTATCGAGTTCCGCCGGGTTAGCTCATCTTGCCGATCTGGATGAAAATTCATTTGAAAACTGTATAAGCCTCGCAATAAACAATAATATTAGCCTCAGGCAGACCAGGGCTGGTGAATTAAGCATGTGGAAGGGTCTTACTGCATCCAATGCTGCAAGAAACTCGGTCTTTGCACTGGAACTTGCCATGGCAGGAGTGACTGGTCCTTCCAACATATTTGATGGTGAGTTCGGTTTTATGAAACAGGTTTCAGGTGGATTTAATCTCTCACTGGAAGTTGACAGAATCAAAAAGACGATGATTAAAAATTATCCGGTCGAGTACCATGCCATGAGCGCAGTTGAAACATGTTCCAGAATCAGGGGAAAGCTGAATGGAAATATTAAAAGAATCCACGTTGACACATTTGCAGTAGCAGATAGAATTATAATCAAGGACCCGGAAAAGAAGCGCCCGAAGACAAAAGAAACAGCGGATCACAGTATGCCCTATCTTATTGCATATACGCTGTTATACGGAGAACCAACTCCAGATTCCTACCGCGAGGCGTACCTGAAGGATTCATCCATAATTTCTCTTATAGATAAAATGGATTTTACTG
>JAKARU010000164.1 GCA_021819225.1 Thermoplasmata archaeon | reverse complement strand
ACAGCAAGTTTTTAGCTGAACTGATCGATGAAGGAAAACTTAAAGTAAAGAATACGAAGGAAACCATAACACTGCACGATCCATGCTACCTGGGAAGGATCAATGGCGAATATGACAATACCAGGGCCATAGTCAGCAGTTCAGGTGATCTGAAGGAGATGAGCATGTCTAAAGAAAAAAGCTTGTGCTGTGGTGCTGGAGGAGGCAATTACTGGTATAAAGTTGAGAGCCAGGATTCGATAAGTCAGATAAGATTCAAGCAGGCCCTCGATACCGGTGCAACTAAGCTGGCTGTTGCGTGCCCATTTTGCATGCCAATGATGGAGGATGCTTCTAGGACGCTCAATGCAGAAGATAAGATATCGGTCAAGGACATAGCAGAGATCATCAGTGAAAATCTTGAAGAATAGCGCAATTAAGGCTTGCTCATAAACTATTGATTTGAAACCAAAAAAATGTGAAGTAAAATTTCACTTTATTCTCATTAACCTGCTTTTCAATTTTATATTGAGTCTGAAATTGAAGTATTGGATTTATCCAGAGATCATTTCCTGATTTTTCAGGTTACCATTGTCGGAAATTATACCTATAGAGATACAAGAAGTTACATGTTTTCAAAGAGCACATTCCCGGACTTTATCACTGTTTTTACCAACCTAGTACCGTATTCGTACGGGATTTTCCTGTAATCATCGACGTTTAAAATTATGATGTCCGCGACTTTTCCTTTTTCAATGGATCCGACGCTATCTGCAATATCAAGAGAATATGCGGCATTGATGGTGACTGCATTGAGCGCTTCTTCAATAGAAATTCTACTGAATCTCACTGCAAGATACACCGCGAAGAACAGATTGGAGTTTATTGAAAGTGGTGATATATCAGAAGCTATGCAGATAGGGATTCCAGCCTCAATGAATTGCCTTATGTCTGGATATTTCCCGTTTGCGATGTTGAAAGCAGTTATAGGAAGAAATGTTGCAAAAGCACCCGAGTGCAAAATTTTATCAATGCCTCTCCTGTCTGTCATTATTAGATGATCGACGCTCTTTAGCCTGTATTTTTCACATAATTTCAAGCAGCCAATGTCTGCAAGTTCATCTGCGTGCAATCTTAAGCCAAAGCCTCTTTTTGATGCTTCTCTGAAGAATACATCTGTGCTTTCCTCGCTGAAAGCGCCCCTGTCACAAAACGAATCCACAAATTTTATTTCTTTACCTATTCTGGGAAGAATCTGCTCAACAACATAATCGACATACTGACTCTCAGTCATTCCATGAGGCACAGCATGCAATGGAAGGAAAGTTGGTACAACATTGATGGTCCCAATAGAGGAGATCCTGTTAATTATATTCAGAAGCTTCATTTCTGCTTCCAGGTTGAGACCATAGCCACTTTTTATTTCCATACTTGTTGTGCCGGTCATTATGGATTCCTTGACACGGTGGTACGTTTCTTCAAAGATCTGCTCATCTTTCATCAACCTCGAATCATTAACTGTCTTGTAAATACCATTTCCTGAGGAGAGGATGTCAAGATAGCTTTTACCCTTCAGCCTCAGATAGAATTCCTCGGTCCTATCACCTCCAAAAACGATATGTGTATGTGAATCAATAAGTCCAGGCATAACAACAGATCCATTCGCATCAATGATCCTGAATTTGTCAAGTTTCAGTTCAGAAAGCCCATCATCAGGAATAATACGGCTTATGTATCCCTCCTTCACGACTATGGAATGGTGTTTCTTTATCTTTAGTCTCCCCAGTTTATCGCCTACAAGGGGATGGCCTTTTGAACCTGACATTGTAAGTATCTGCGAGGCATTCTTAATTATGAGGTTGTCCATCTACGCAAAAGTATATTTCATATGTATATAGATACTATGATTTCGCTGCGTCCCTTAGGCCGCAGTGGTATGCCACAAATATATCCTTATTTCTTCATGCCTAGAGAGAGCCTGAAAGACTTGAATACTGCAGAATAATCTAAGTTACCTAAGCCCATGGATTCAGCAATATTATATATCTGGAGAGCGGAAGCCATGCTCAGCATTGGAAAATTGATTGTGTTACAGAGATCCTCTCCATACCTTATGTCTTTAACGATGTGGTTGAGGGTGAACTGCGGGATGAAGTCCTCAGACTTTATGTCATCGACCTTAGATTCAAGTGCTTTTGAACTACCCCCTCCATTGAGAAGTATGTCAAGGGCAGTTTCTCTCTTGAAGCCACTCTTTTCAAGAAATAGTATTGCCTCAGATGCAACAACGAAATTTGTTGCCATCAAGAGATTATTTGCCAGTTTCGCTTTTATTGCATTTCCAGCTGGGCCAAGAAACAAAACATGGCTCGAGAATGTCTCTATTACACCCTTCACGATATTGAAAATTTCCTCTTCTCCGGAAACAAGTGCAGTTAGCTTCCCCTGCTCAGCAGGAACTGTACTCCCGAGCACGGGACAGTCCAGATAATGTACTGCATGTTCAGAAAGCGCGTAGGAGCACGAAACGGCGAATTTATGAGAGACTGTACTCAAATTTACTATAATGGATTTTGGCCTGATCATGGAGAGGACACCATCTTCTCCGAATATAACTTCACTACACGCATTATCATCTGTTAGCATTATGAATATTATGTCATTGTCAGCTGCCAGGAGTGCAGGGGTCGAGTATTGCCTCAGTGATGGAAACTGATTCAGTTTTTCCTTTGTTCTGTTATATGCCCCAGTCACTTCATATTTCTGTAGGATCCTTGAAATGATCCTTGAACCCATCTTTCCGGTTCCAATGAAACCTATAGTGCTGCTCATAGTTCATATATGACGATATCTAATATTACCATTATCAGTTTCTCTGGGAATAAGCACGGGTTATGGGATATCAATCATGTGAAGAGAAGAACCATTTTCCTGGCTAGCAAATTCCAGGCTTCTGTACCCTACATTTCTATTCTTCAAGTAAGATCTTGTGCATTCCAATGCGATATCTGGTGTGTTGTTTTCCTGACTCAGATGTGCTAAAACGATCTCTGTATCTGCATCAACGATCTTTGAAAGTGCCTCCGCGGCCTGTTCATTCGAGAGATGCCCGTGATCGCTCAGGATTCTCCTCTTCAACTGATCGGGATATCTCCCGGACCTCAACATTTCAACGTCATGATTCGATTCAAAAGATATAATTTTAGAACCTTTTGTCTCTGAGATCAATTCCTGGGATACGACACCAAGATCAGAAACTATGGAAATTTTGTAGCGTCCATAAGATACAACAAAGGCCACTGGATTAACAGCGTCATGCGATATTTTAACTGGTGTTATCTTAAAATTTCCAAGTGCAATTTTGCCGTAGATAGAGTATCCATTTTTGAGTCTCATCGCTTCGAGTGTTTCTTCTGCGGAATAAACATCAACAGGCTCCCGCTTCACGAGCGACCCAACGCCTTTTGTGTGGTCAGAATGCTCATGGCTTATAAAAAGTGATTTGTTTAGAGTATCGACTTTAAGTTCGGATACACGTTTTTTAAATGACTTGAGACTTATGCCAAAGTCAAATATTAACAGATCCTGATCGTCCCAGATTATTGAGCAGTTTCCCCTGCTGCCACTGGCTATTGAATTGTAACCTATGTACTCCAATGTATCCGCAATCTCTTCC
>JAKARU010000163.1 GCA_021819225.1 Thermoplasmata archaeon | reverse complement strand
CGATCTCTATGTCGGCAGACAAGAGTTGATATTTTAGTAATTTTTTATGTGAATTCGTGTTGATAATACAGGGTATAAAAAGGTTCAAAAACGTCGTACCCACATGGGGCACTACGGTGAATGCAAATATGTTAACAACTGTCAGGAATGAGAACAGCGTCAACTCATTTAAATTAGTATTTTACGGGAGATTTGACCTAATTTGTATCCAGTTAAATAGATAATCAACTTTTTACCTATCCGCAGGGCAATAAGATTTGCCTACATTTCTAAATGGGCTTCATGGATTTCCAGTCGATAGAACGGTCTATCTCAGGAAAAATATCATGGCCACTAATGTTTTCACGCATTTCGATAGACTGAAATCAGCGATGGATGGCATGATGGTATACATGAAACTTGCATGAATAAGAGTGTGTACGAAGACCTAAAAACAACATGGTAGTAGGATCAATAGAAAACATCTATTGATATTTGGTGTTGCATTATATGATCCCTAACTCTTCTGGGCTGGAACGCTTCATAATGTATACATAACTATTTTTGTTGTATTGGAGTAATATGATTTATGAACTTAAAAAAGGGCCTCAGAACAAAACTTATAATATCTATTTCTGTGATTGTAGTGGATGCTCTTTCCTCTTCTGGTACGCTCCTGTTGCAAGCAATTCAGATTTTGTTCAAACTTCCAATTCTCATATTGTTAACAGATATTCTCCTAACTTTGAATCTGCCACATTTACTAAACAAAATCAGAGTGGAACAGAAAATTCAATAGCCACTCTGTTTTTAAATTGGTTGCAGTCTAATGGACAAGCACGAGGTATTCAAAACACGAATGCATCAATAGAATTGTTTCAAGAATTTGTAAGTCAAAATCAGATGGCGGAAATGTATCTTCGAATTCTTACCAGTGAGGAACAGAATAACTATTCAAATGCTCAAAGGCCCCAACAATCCATACAGTTAAAGGAGCAGGTTGTTAATTCTGGAACACCGGTTAACGAAATAAATACTTCGACTGTCACTTCTCAGGGAACATTTCACAACCATAGTGTGTTATACGAAGTGAACTTTAATGGAACCCAGTATGATTTATGGGCAGTGAACGTTACTACGCCTACAGGTAGCGTGATAGACCTGTGGGTGTGGGTCAACATTAACTATTATGTTTATCGGGCCCCGTGGTACCTTGGGGGATGGTCTCTAACGTATGGTGAAAATGATAACTACAATGTTGAATTTATTGGTTCTGTTGCTCAATCGTTTTTCAATAATTGGGAAAGTATAACTACAGACGCTGGATACGGATTGGCTGCTACAGGGCTGATCGCACTTTTCGTACCGGTTCCGGTCTTGGCACAAGCAATTGGAGCTGCTTTGATAATTGCAGGTATTGGATTATTATATGAGGCTTCAACAATGCTTAGAGGTTTTCTAATTTCCTCTTAATTTGCTATCGAAATATCATAACCTGATAATTTGCTTAGAAAATATGATAGTTCTACCTTTTACTTCTAGCATTATCCTCTTTTTCCCTCTACTTTCACTGAAATTTCTTAAAAGATTGATAGCTCACGCTATCCATTGATGATCTTCAATGCATGTACATTGTACGCAAAACATGCAAACATGAACTTCACCCTTACCCTCTTCACTGTTGTAACCATGACATGTGAAAAATGAAACAGTCTTTTCATGATTGCATATGGATATTCCACAAGTGATCTCTTCCTTTATATTCCAAGATTTTTTCACAGACTCCATGGATAATTTATGATTCCTTACTGATCTGTCCATTGTTCCACCTATTCCCTTTGTATCATGTCCGAAGTATCCCTTATCTCCGTGCAACGATGTGCTCCCTATAAGTTTGGACAGTTTATTTGTGAGCATGGTTAACCTTAGAATCGGACATGCTGAATTCGGTAAAGGACGAAAATTTGCTTATTTAGAAATATTTATTACCTGGAAATGATATAATTATATTCACTGAAATTATGACAGATATTCATCAAAGAATCACATGAGTACCCAAGGAATGAGGATCCGACAATTAGGAGACATTGTATTTTAGGCTAATAGCCCAACACAATCTTACTTCAAAACGTTTCCAGTTTTAAGTGGAGCACATCATTTTCCATAATTGTCTAACCATAAGACTACTGAAATGATGTGACAGATTGTTATTGATTTTGAGTCGCAAAAGGCTCAATATCCAGAGGCTATGTTGAAATATAAGAATGCCATATATTGTCGATGAAAAGCCTTTTAGTACTTTATACTCAAGGAATGCATAAGTTTCCAGAAAGCATAATCAAGGAGTATAAGGCAATGGGAGGAATTGGTTCCTCCATGCAATGGCCTTTATTATTCCCACTGTCATCCAGTAAATTGCTCATAAGTGGTTATGATATGGTACATCCTAGGTTTGGAGCAAAAGGAGACGCAGATTATCTCCTCGATCATCTGAAATACGTTGAATCGAAGGAAATGGAAATAATAAACGATCCTGAATCAAACATCCTTTCTTCCAATAAATTTAAAGGTGTAATTTTGGCATCTACAGTTATGGATGTCCCCAAAACCATGTTGTATAATCCTGAATTTCATGATGATTTGGAGAAAATTTTAGAAAATTTCACGGGGCACACTTTTGTTAAACCTGTATATTCCTCAATGGGAAGGGATATCACGCTTGCTTTGGATCAGGAGAAGTTAAAGAATTTATTGACCAACGCCAAATCTTCCATGGTTGTTCAGGAAGCAGTCAAATTCAAGAGGCTTATAAGAGTAATATACATAGATGGGTACATGAGAGCGTATTATGAATTACCTTCATATGGAAGTCACTCTCAGTTTCATAATTATTATGCAAAAGTTTGCATGAACAGCAATTCAAGGCCATTTAAAATTGATGATGAACTGAAGAAACATGCAGAATTACTTGCAGACAAATTTAAGGCAAAGCTCATGGTTGCAGACATCTTTCAAACTGAAAATGGATATATATTCAATGAGATAAATACCGCATGCAATCTCAATTATTACAATGAGATAGAGGGGATCAACTTCGCTGCGAAGATGGCTGAATTCTTTTTAAAAAATAATTGATGAACTCAGATATTATTCCAGCTACGTTGTTAATATTTTCTGGCTGTCTCATGGACATTGGAAACTCCAGTTGAATAGTATATATCTTTCCCTTAATATTGTAATATGACGAAGTGATCGTACCATTCTGAGCACTTGGAAACCTTTCGTTTATCCTTGCGGCAATCTCATGTTGTCTAAATGTTTCAATTAGGGCATCTAAAATTTCTTTCGGCACACTTTTTCCATTAGTAGTTCCTATTTCGATTTCATTCTCATCGGAGTGCATACCGTGAATATCCAAGATCAAGAATGGTCTGCTTCCATTATCTATAATTTCCTTAATTTTCTTCCTGAATGGATGATTGTTGCTGATCCCTCTATTTAAGTCGATGTCTAATCGCGATACTCTAGAAATTATTGCTGGTATTTTCGAATTGATTGCGATCAGTTCCGCCAACTTGCCTGTATTTTTGTCGGAACTTGGTGGAAAAGCGTGAGGTGCAGTTATGAGAACATTTGCCTTCTGGGTTGATCCTATTACCTTAAACTCCCTCATTCTCTTACCTCTGTTAGCAACAG
>JAKARU010000162.1 GCA_021819225.1 Thermoplasmata archaeon | reverse complement strand
CCAAGTGCATTCAGGAACTCACTTTCAGCATTACTGATCTGTGTATATGTGGAAAGATTCCTGAACACAGTTTGTGGAGATACACTGTTGGAAAATGATGGATACATGAACCAGAAGTGAACGAATGTGCCGTCTGGACCGGTGACAATCAGCATTGTAACCAGATGGCCCGTTTCAGCCGACCATGAGCCTGTCTGGTTCTGAATATTCATCTGTGTCTCGTACTTATCTGCAACTTGATAAACACTGGATGGCAGATTTCCCCTGATTACGCTAAGCGCATAGCTAACCCTGGAACTGTTCGATATTGGGTTGTTGTAGACACCACCAGTTAGTGTTTCATTATACAGGTATAGTGAAGTGAATGTGAATGGAACACCTGCATAGTTGAAGCTTATGTTTTCACCTTGCTTGCTTGTACCATTAAGGAATAACAGTCCAGGTGTTCCTGCTATGGACTGGTGAAGATCAACGTCTGGAGCAACATCTCTAGTGGAGTTTAGGAAGCTGTAGAGGACCCATGAATTGTCTGCACCTATGGGACATCCATACCATGATATGAAATAGATATGATCCTGTCCTCCACTCAGAAGATCATTGTTTGAAATCTTCACATATTTTGAAAGTGGGACAGGAGCACTGTTCTTTGATATGTTGGAATAAATTGCAATACCTGATGCCACCACAATAATGACCACCACAACGGAAATAATAGCATATATTTCTTTTTTTGTGAAATGCATGCGTAAGGAATTCCAATATCTATATATAAACATTCTTGAAGACTCAATGACCATACATGATTGATGGGAATAATGGCAGTGAGCTTCACAGGTAATTTAAGAACTGGCTCTCCGGATGGAGAAAGTTTATCTGATAGAAGGGCCGGTCAACCTTATTATAAGGACAATATGTTATATATGTTGACAGTTTATGAGTGTAACAGCATATATACTGTCAAAATTGATTCGATTCAGTAAATTGCGTATAGCTGAAAAAGGGAGTTGAATAATGTGGAACAACTGGATGCTTTGAACTGGAAGGTCTGCCTTTCATCAAGACCAAAGGGTGGTACCGCAGAAAAGACTGAGAAATTTGGCATAGAGTCAGAGCTGGGGTTCATCTTCGAGGAGGAGATAACAGAGATGAATCTCTTCGTGAAGAAAACCGAGGAAATGCAGAGGGAGATGGTAATATTTCTCAATCAGTCCAAGGCTATGGAAATGAACAATATATACAGGGTAAGAAGCATTGCCAGAAAGAATTTCAAGCTGACGGATATAGCAAGAAAGTTACTTGGCATATCCTCAGTTGTACTTTCATCCTTCAGCATATCCAAAGGAGAATACAGAATAGAATTCCTGTTCCACGATTCAGAAATAGAAGATGTATCAAGGGTGATCCTGCAGGAACTAGCTGAAAAATCTGACGTCAGGGTTGAATATATTGGACCTAGCGGTGGATTCAGGAATTCTATCAAAAGGATCACGGAAAGGACAACATTAACACTTATAGGCATCGAGACCGATCCACCGGATGAGGAACTTAAGCTGGAGCGGAATCCCATGGGAAATGAATGGGTGAGAATAGAAAAAACACCACTTGGCAAGGGGGACATAAATGGTATTTATTTCACCACAGAGAAGCCATCACGGAAAGATGTTACGGAGATAGTCCCGGGAAAGATTTACTTTGCGGCTACAAAGAATGAATTCATAAGGGAGATGGACAGGATGATGGGTGAAAGCAGGATTCCATGTATATCGAAGATAAACATTCTGAAAGGAAGGAAATTTTATACATTGATAGCGGTTCCTGACATTTTTTCTGGAGAATATATAAATATTGTCAGGCAGGTTGCATCATCGTTCGATCAGTGGAAGCCAAAGATATTCAGGGTACAGAATATCGGAGAATGGATCTACAAAGAAAAAATTCTCCCATGATATCTCTGAAGTGGCATTAAAACATATGAAAGTAACGCTATTTTAGCAACAATTTGTACCAAATGTTTTTTATAAATAGACGTCATTTGTTCAATAGAATTTAAACAAATTTATTTATTAATCTGGAGAAATTAAATGATCGAATTGGGTTACGGGCATGGAATACTGAAGAAAATGGACAGGTTGAACTGGAAGTTGATTGCTTCCATAGAACCAGGAACTGAAGTTTCCATGGCATCCCGGAAATTCGGAATAAAATCAGAAATAGGTTTTCATCTGGAGGGAAAGGAAGCTGAGATCAACCTTTATTTTCCGGATGGCCCAGATATAGAGAGAGACCTTTCCATATTTATTTCCAAATCAGGAGGTGTACTTGAAAATGGTATCTGGAGAATTCACAGGAAGGTAACGAAATCAAGGGAATATATAGACACAGTAAGGGAATTACTGGATGTACCCTCGTGCGTCCTTTCCTCTGTTTGGCTCGATAAGGGCAGGTATTTTACAGAATTCCTGTTCTCATATACCGAGATAAATTCCGTTTCTGAAGCTATTCTCAGATTCAGGGGTGATCAGTGGAAATTCAATGTAGATTATCTTGGGCCGAGCGAGGGTTATGAGCGGATTTTGAAAATTGTTGATGGAAGAAACCCGTTGAGTGTAATTCAGATGTCACTTAGGGCAAAATCCGATGAAAAACAGGTAGGAGACAACCTGGTAGATGAAAGCTGGTTGAGGATACTGAAGATGCCTCTTGAAACACAGTCCATAGACGCTGTATATCTCACGGATGATCCTGAACTGCATAATAAAAAAATAAGAAAGATAACTGACGGCGTTTATTATGGGAAGACCAAAAATGAAGTGGTGAATGCAATAAACATGGAAATAATAAGAAGGAACATCGTAACACTGAGCAGGGTACAGGTCTTTGAAAATCCGGACTTGAAGGCATATATAGTTGCACCATCTATTTTCACCGATGAACTGATAAGGCTATTATCTTCTATAACACAACAATTCACCGGATGGAAGATTGATCTGGAACGAATTGAAACTCTCAGGGAGTGGCTAGAAGGAGAATAATATTTAAGATATTTTATCAGTTCAGAGAAAATGTTGAAATCACATTTCGTTTTAGATTTATGAAACGACCAGGCAGAGAAAGTGCATTATAACTAAATTTAAGTATTGGATAAATCTAGACCTGATTATATTGAAGGACAGTGTTGCTCTTGACTGGAAACTCAGGCTTTCATTTTCCCCGGACACAGAGTTGTCCAACGGTTCAAGAAAATACAGGATAACCTCGGAAATGGGCATTTATGTCGATGGGGAGGAAACAGAGATCAGCATATTCTTTCCAGACGATCCAAAAATGAATCGTGAATTATTTATCTTCCTTAACAGCATGGATGCAGTGAAGAAGAATAACATATGGAGGATATCAAGAAAAATGGATGTTTCAACCGACTTCAGGGAACTTATGATCGAGCTTGTGGGAACACCCTCAACCGTACTGTCTTCAGCATGGCTGGAAAATGGTGTTTACAGAGTTGAGCTAATTTTTTCCAGGGTGAAGGTTGATAGTATTTCATCAATACTACTGAAAAAACTTGACAGAATACCTGAAGTGAGAATAGAATATCTCGGACCGAGCGGTGGTATAAAAAATACACTGGAAGAAATTGGAATGAGGTCCAGCGTTTCAGTGCTGGAATATGATTTCACCATAGACCCAATTAAA
>JAKARU010000161.1 GCA_021819225.1 Thermoplasmata archaeon | reverse complement strand
TTTGACGGCTTGATATATTGTAATATGGGTGACGTTGGACCGATACCTTCCCCTATGGAAATCAAAACTTTGCTACTTTTCGGAAACTTAAAGGCAGGGGTACGCTCCTTTTTTAGAAAGGACAGGCTTTCTCGATCTGTAATTATAAGGTATCTCGAAAATTGCCCAGGTATTTCCTTTATTGAAGTTTCTAGGGGGAATCTCATGATTAAACATCCCACTGAATGCAGTATCTTCTTTTTGAAAATCCAAACATGCTAGTCATAAAATCATTTCTTCTTTGTAGGTTTAATGCTGAGGCTTCCGTCTTTATTCATTTCTACGCTCCAAGTTGAACCAACTGGATACATATGACCATTTTCAATAGGAACTGTGAACTGAATCATATTGCTATAGATCTCAGTCGAACCACTTTGTTCGTCTGAAAGCCTCTCCTTAATTTCTTCAGTAATTTTATGGGGCTTCGCCATAGTAACTTGGTAAATTGCCTTTCCATCAGAAAGATCGATAAATCTCTGTACAGAAAGAACTTCTACTTCTCTCTCCATAAACTCTAGATATATCCATACCTTAATAACATTTTATTCCTATATCAGTGATTAGGGGATTACTATCATGCAATTTTATTAGTTCAAAGGCAGGGTTAGTGAGATCCGTACAGGTTGTATCCACTTAATCATCCAGTCGGCTCCCTACCTATCTGCAATGAACTGGGATTTCCCTTTCTTTCATGGTTGCAATAATTGGAAATCAACTCTACATGCTGTGCTTCTTGGCTGCTTTACGAAGGATGTAAATTTCGTAAAGTGATCCAAGTACTATCATTATTCCACCGAGATAGCTGGTGCCAGAAATCTCATCACGAGCTGCATAGTATGCAACATGGAATGGACTACTGGATATGCTGATTGGAATTATGTAGAGATGTAAATTCTGTATGTAGGGTGTGCCATAAAAGTGTGAATAAAGGAAGGTCGTTAAAATTCCAAACAGGAGCATTACATACATTATGTTCCTGGAAATTGTTCCTGATAGCTGCTTTGCTGTCGATAGTTTCCTGGCGTTGAAATCAAGGAAGCCTCCGACAATTACGAGCATTGCAAAAACAGAATTAACTCCTATGACCAGACCGTTGTAAGCGCTTCCCGGTGTGGACATTGCAATTGGAGCACTAATGAGCAGCAGAACGCCAACGAATATGTATACTATAGAAACAGCTTTCATTGGAAACACTTGTGGCGCCATGACTTTATTTATATCACCAGGTTTGCTTTGTTTGCTGATACTTTCATCCATACAATAACTATAATCGATCACTTAATAAATATTTTCTAAATAAAAAAAATATGTGTCAGTATCAATATATAGTTGATATATAGTTATGAACCATTTCCAAAAACTTACGTCAGTCTTAGAAAATTCATCAACAACAAGCGGCTAAAGTATGTGATCTTACAACTGGGAGATCAAATCATGACAATAGTTTTGCAAAACCATATCAAAACAAAAGATATTCAAGCCACCATAAGATGTTTATGAGATACTGAATCAATACTTTTGCAAAACGACCTTAAAACACAATGGATTTAAGCCACTTCACTATATTTGTCAGTTGATTGTATGACATCTGTTGGTTCTGTAGCATCCATAACTAAAATGATCGGTGAATTTTCAGATCTTATGACAGCCGGCATGAAGAAAAAGGTCAGGAAACATTTCAGGGAATACTTACTGGGTATGATGATACCTCCAGAGATAAGGAGAAAAAGTATTTCCAACATATCATCACTTGTCTTGTGAGTATGTATGTAAAAAATGATATAATGACGGTAGTGAGAACAATCCAGAATTTAAGACAAAGCTTGAAATCACGAAAGATATTTTCAAAAGGGGAAAAGATAACTTCAACATAGTGGGGAAGACCGTGGTCTCATGGCATTCAAGCCAAGGACGAGATTCTTATCATGCGTCATTGGGATAGAGTTAATAAACCACAATGCATCTTGACGTGAATGCAAATAGTTATGAGGTTGCTCACTGCATCCTACAGGACATCTGACGTTACAATAGAGCTTTACGGTAAGACTCCAGATGGAAAATCGGTTACTGCACTTTATTCAGGGTTCAAGCCATATTTTGATATTGTTGATCCATCCGAATCATGCGTAGTCAAATATAGGAACAACCCTGAGTTTGTAAAAATTGAAGATAAGGTGCTGTGGGTTGACGGAGAAAACAAACCAGTAAAGAGAATAACCGTCAAATCTCCATGGAAGGTTCCGGAGTTGAGACAGTTGTGTGGACCCGGAACAGTTGCAATGGCTGCCGATATACCGTTCCATCACAGATTCATTTACGATCTTGATCTCGGTTCATGTGTAATGATCGAAGGAGAAGAATCTCCTGAAGACAGGATGAAATACACCACTGACCTTATAATAAAAATTTCAAAAATAGAGAATGCACCGGATTTCAATCCAGATCTCAAAATTCTAAGTTTTGACATAGAGAATGCAATAATGAAAGAAGAAAACGAAGATTACGGGCAGATATTCGTAATTGGATATACCTTTTACCAGGGAGGAGAGATAAAGAAAGGTTTCATTGATGGTGAAGAAAAAGATATTCTGCAGGGCTTCCTGGACCTTTTGAAAAATGAAGATCCTGAT
Organism: Thermoplasmata archaeon; assembly: GCA_021819225.1. The sequence continues at coordinate 1,025 of JAKARU010000161.1, read as the reverse complement.
GTTATAACCGGGTATAACATAGATGGTTACGATCTTCCCGTGCTTGAATTCAGGATGAAACTGCACCGGATGTCGTTCAGGATTGGGCGGGACTTTACATTCCCAACAAGAATCATGAACCAGTTCTGGAGGGTTCATGGAAGAATACTCTCTGATACATGGTGGGGGGTAAAAAAGATTCTACATCCTAAACATGAAACTCTGAACTATGTGGCAAAAGAACTACTTGGGGAAGGCAAGGATAACATTAACAGATTAAAGATAGAAGAGGAATGGAAGAACAGGAAAGATGAAGTAGTTCAATACTGCATTAAGGACTCCTATCTTACCCTTCTTATCTTCAATAAAATAAGGGTTCTTGACAGGAATATGTTCATGTCAACAGTTACTAAACTTCCTCTTGAAGATGTTACAAACGGTGGTACAAGCAACTATGTCGATTCTCTCCTCATAAGAAAGGCAGACAGGGAAAACATAGCCGTTCCCATGACATTTAGGGTCAAAAAATCAAATCCAATTGAGGGCGGATATGTTCATGCACTCGGTGCTGGTTTATACGATAATGTCATAGTTCTGGATTTCAAGAGCATGTACCCATCCATGATCATGAAAAACAACATATGTTTCACAACACTGAGCCCGGAGGGAACCATCGTTTCGCCAACAGGTATTAAATTTCTGGATAAGGGTGTTAGAGAAGGACTTGTTCCGAGATTGCTAAGGCAGTTGATGGATGAAAGGGATTCTATCAAGAAAACAATGAAGTCATCAAAGACCGAGGAGGAGAGAAATTATTACGATGGAGTGCAGGGAGCCCTTAAGATTCTCATGAATACATTCTATGGTGTCCTGGCTTCATCATTTTACAGGTTCACTAATCTTGAGATTGGAAGTGCCATCACGGCTTTCGCAAGAGACACGATTAAAGATCTAATTGGAAGACTTGAAAAAGAAGGATATAAAGTAATATACGGTGATACTGACAGCATATTCATAGAATCCGGACTATCTGAATATGGAGATAT
>JAKARU010000160.1 GCA_021819225.1 Thermoplasmata archaeon | reverse complement strand
AGGATATAAAATTAAAATCTTTTATTAGTGCATATTATAACAAAATAGGTAAAGTAATACACACATTACTTCAATTCAGGGAGCATTTTTTGGCTCCTGATGATTATTCCTGAAGGATCATTTCTGCGTGAGCAGTGAATTTGATCTTGCTTCCGACCATTACCTTCCCTGCCTCTATTACCATGTTCCATTTCAGTCCGAATTCCTCCCTGACTATTTCCCCTGAAACAGTTATTCCTGCCCTTGTCTTTCCATATGGATCCTTTATTATTCCTTCCAGGTCTCCATGAAAGGATATCTCCCTGGTGACATCTCTGATTGTGAGATTTCCCTTGATAATGTACTCACTGTCCCCCTTCTTGCTTATAGAGGTGCTTTCAAATTTTATCTCTTTATATTTTTCCACGTCAAAAAAGTCAGGAGACTTCAGGTGATTGTCCCTGTCAGTTTCCCTTGTGCTAATTGATGATGGATCAATTGTCACGCTTACCTTTGCATTTTCTGGAGCCTCATCAGATCCGAACGCCTTTATCTCAAACTTACCAAAATTACCCTTGACTGTTGATATCATCATATGCCTTGCTGAGAACTCAATTTCTGAATGCGCACTGTCAGATATCCATTTCATTTGCTTCTGTGTTTCCATATAGGGATATCAAAAATACATTAAAATACTTATAGTTACTTGCAATACATTAGATATCATGATGAATACAATGAATAAAAGTGAGGAGATTTGCCCAATAGTTGAGACGATAAAGGTAATTGGGGGTAAATGGGAACTGACAATTATCAGGTATCTGGCGGATAAGCCAATGAGATTCAACGAATTACTTAGAAGTGCCCATGGAATAAGTTCCAGGACTCTATCGAGAATCTTAAAAATTCTTATGGAGAAGGGACTTGTCAAGAGGGAACTGATTTCCCTTCAACCTGTAGTTGTTCTTTACTCGCTGACCGAATCAGGCAGCGAGATCAGGCCAGTGATAGACGCGCTAAAGAAATGGGGAGAAAAATACATTACCACTGGCGAACACACCATATATTGATTATTTTCAAACATCTACCTTTGACAGATTATAATTTCAAAGCTTTCTTATAATATTTATACAATGAGTAAATGCCTCATATGGTGGTTACTTGGAACAACGATGGAGGTTTTGGGCCTCGACTTCAGATATGACAATGGATACAAGGTTTTCAATAACATCAACATCAAGGTAGAGAAAGGAAAATTTGCTGCCATAGTTGGTCCATCGGGAGTTGGTAAATCTACACTCCTGAGATTATTCGGTGCTTTTTTGAAGCCAGAAAGCGGGACAGTATTGCTACATGGAAAACCGGTTCTGAGGCCTACTCCATTGATTTCCATGGTGCATCAGTCCATAGTCACTTTTCCATGGATGACGGCTGAGGAAAATGTGATGCTGTCGCTGAAAACTAAGAACCTCCCTAAAGATGAATGCAGGGAACTTGCTTCTAAGGCACTGGAAATGGTTGGTCTCCAGGGATTTGAGAACCTTTATCCCAAGGAGATGAGTGGTGGAATGAGGCAAAGGGTTTCTGTTGCAAGATCTCTTGCTGCGGAACCAAAAGTGTTATTGATGGATGAGCCTTTCGCGCACCTGGATGAACTGACTGCAGAGGGTTTGAGGCAGGATATATACAATATACTTTTCAATCCGGATAGCCCTCTGGAATGTGTCATAATGGTTTCTCACAATCTAACAGAAGTTGTTGAACTCTCGGATACAGTGTTCGTTCTAAATAACAGTCCGGCAACAGTGGTGGGACAGATTGACATAGAGATGCCAAGACCGAGAAACAGCAGGGATCCCGTTTTTGACAATTACCTTGATACACTTTACAGGCTACTGACAAAGAAGAAGGGTGGAACCAGATGAATGTATATATCTTCATCATTCTTGCAGTGCTTGCAACTGGTGGTAGAGTTATTGGACTGATTTTACTATCAATCCTTTCTGGATGGCTTCTTGCATATGCTGCCATTAAGAGCAAGATATTTGAAAATTTATTCATTTCATTTATCGAGGTGTTTGAAAGTGTTCCAGTAATTTCTTTTTTCCCCATTGTGCTCATAATATTTGTGGACAGAATAGGTGGTCCTCTTGGAGTTGAATTTGCAGCAGATTTCCTTGTTTTTACGGCAGTGGTATGGAATATATGGATGGGACAGTACCAGGCGTACAAGACAATTCCCAGTGAGATGGTTGAGGTAACTGAGAATTATAATTTCAGCCTGTGGATGAAGCTCAGAAGTGTGTATATCCCCTTCTCAATACCCAGGATTGTTGCAAATCTTTTCCCAAGCATCTCAGACGGTTTTTTTTACATAACAGTGAGTGAGGTCTTCACCATAGGAATAACATCGTACAGCACCTTTGGGGTTGGAAGTCCAATAGACAAATTCGCCGCTGACGGTAATTTCAGGATGCTGGTAGTTACATTTCTTGCCCTGGGAATTTTTGTAGTTCTACTTATAGAGTTAGTAAGGAGGGTGGGAAATCATGCAGTTGCAAAATATACAATAGATACAGATGCCCCTATCATTAAGAGAGGTAAACCGAGAATAAGGCAGACTTCAAGATTTTCTGCCATTGTTTCGCAGAACACCCTGGGTAAGCTTGCCTCATATACAAGGGTCAGAAAAGGACCTGAAGATCTGGAGGAACTCTATTCCAAGGAGAAGAAAAATGGAAAAATCGGCTTAATTGCAGGAGTTGTAGTTCTTGCTATTTTTGCTTATATCATATACTCCATTATAATTTTCATAATGTCTGTAAGTGGTGCTGAATGGTCATACCTTTTCTCAAAAACACCGTCTCTACTTTACGGATTGCTGATCGATTACATAAGGGTGCTTATCATAACGGCTGCGTCCATTGCCTTCGCTTTCACACTGGGTTATCTTCTAGCAACAAGAAGGAAGGCAGAAGCCATAGGGGTTCCCATAATACAGACATTCAGTGCCTATCCAGTTCCTGCATACTTTCCATTTATATTCCTTGGCATTTATCCCATATTTGCTTCTGTTCTTGGGAGTCAGGCAGAGGAGGGAATTGTTCTACTTCTTGGATTCATAGCAACATTCTATTATGTTTTTTACAGTTTCTGGATGGGCATCAAGGCAATGCCGGCTGAGTACAACGAGATCATGAAGAATCTCGACATGGGATTCTTCAAGAAGATGAGATACGTGATTATACCCTCGACCTTTCCATACCTTATATCAGGCATTTCATCAACCATTAACAGCGCATGGGGAGGCCTGGAAATAGGTGAATACTGGCCTGACATAGCTGGTGGAAAAACGCTGGAAATCCATACTGGACTGATGAAGACGATTGACATAGCAACAAGAAGTGGAAATATTGCCCTGGCGGGATGGGCATCATTCCTGTTTGCAATCATAGTTGCAGTGTATTCTATCCTGTTTACAAGGAAGATGATGGATCTTGCGAGAAAAAAATATGTTGCAGAGGAAGGTATTTACAGTGTCTAGGCCATAGCCTGAAAAACATCATCATCTTTTTTTATCAATCCAGAGTAAACTCCCCATTCAATGAGCGTTATTTCAAGATTATGCAATCCTGATGGATTATTATATTTCTGAATTCCGTTCTTTTCCAATTCTTCCATTATATCATCCAGTTCAAAATTTACCATCCTGAGTGCCGTT
>JAKARU010000159.1 GCA_021819225.1 Thermoplasmata archaeon | reverse complement strand
TTCCGATCTTCAAAAATGAGAGGACTGCAAACATATCTACTGAGAATGGAATCAATTCCTCAATAAGGAAAGGTCTCAATTATGTATTTAAGGACAGAAGACTGAGGGCACTTGCCATAATTATACTTGCAATAAATCTTGCATTCGGTACGATTGGAATATTCATGGCATATCTAATACAGGATCAGTTCGGATTGAGTGCCATATATTTCACAATGCTCGGAGTGAGCCTTGCTCTGGGAGTTATCTTTGGATCTGCCATGGGATCACTAGCCAGGGGAAAGGTAGGGACTTATACAATATTTACTATTACGCCAATTGGAGGCCTTTTGTTTCTAGTTGGTATAAATAGCTCCGTATACCTGGATTATGCAATGATCGCTGTAATTGGAATTCTCATAGGTGTAATCAACGTCGTAATAAATACAGCAATAATAAAAACTGTAGACAGGGAAATGATGGGGAGAGTAAGCGGGACGATCAAAACACTAGGTGTGAGTTTAACGTTCTTTTCCGGAGCTATTGGCGGGGTGCTGATTCAGTTATTAACACTTCAGGGAGGGTTCTACTTTATAGGTGCAGTGGTATGCATAGCTTCGTTTACTCCCCTTATATTCAGGGAATTCTATGACATAAGAATCTAATCGTAAGTAAGATGAATAAAATCGCCCATTCAGACATTTATATTGATTTGAGATTTAACATAAATGCACATCTGCGCCTGCTTGATACTTCTTGGACATAAGATCCTGTCATGCCGCAACCAAGAATGTTCTTAAACTAGGATCGTGTCTTTGAAAAAGAGAAATTAATACATAAAAACTCAAAGCAATGACGGCACTACGAGCATCGCGAAGAAAAGATTGAATAAGACTACTATCGTGATTATGACAAATTTCATGTCTTTTCCAATTGCAAACCAAACAAGCCTGATAATCACCACACTGATTGATGTAAATATCAAAAACCACAGTCCAAATGCTATAAAATATATACCGTCAAGTTGAATGAGCCCCTGAATAATGTATCCGGTTGGTATGTTTTTTGAGTCTATGCCATGCATCATAGAATAAGAGTAACTTGCAATCTGCTGCAGTGTAAACCCGTCTCCCCCATTCCTTATGAATAACAATAGGACGCCTGTGAAGATAAATATAACACTGAGTATTGAACCGCCTCTCAAGAAATGACTAATAACTATTGTGTCATCAAAGTTTTTCATTTGCCATGCCTCCTTTTAACCCCCCTTTTATTATGAAAGAACAGCAGGATTATCGTCAGGGCAGCTACAGCCGCTGCAACTGAAAACTGGAATACTGAATTAACTAGAACTATGTTGATCTTATTCAATCCGCTGAAAATCATGTCCAGACCAAGGAAGATGAGAATGGAAAAAAATATCAGGCGTATGTCCTTGTTTGATATCTTTACAAGAACTTTGGATCCATAATATGCACCAACCAGAACACCAAGAGCGGTTGCAGCAGCAATCATTGGCTGAATAAATCCGGCATACCAGTAGATCGTGCTGCTGGTTGCTGCCGTTATACCTATCATGAAATTGCTCGTAGTTGTTGTGACCTTCATCGGCAGGTTTAGTGCCCAATCCATTCCAAGTACCTTCAATGCACCACTTCCAATACCAAGTAGGCCGGAGAAAAAACCTGCAAAGAACATGATAGTTTCTCCGAGGTACCACCTTGAGCCCTGATATTTTATAGTTCGCTTTAAATGCTCATCAAAGTAACTTCCGGTTAATCTGAAGAATCTGGTACTCCAGTCTGGTTTCGATTTCTTGGGGATCTCACTGTGTATCTTTTTTATTGCCGGGTATAAGGAGAATAACAGCACAGCACCAAACGTTATGTATACAATCCAGGAAAGAGAATGTGCATACATATAAATCGCAACGAAAGAACCGACTATTGCCCCTCCAGTAGTTGCCATCTCTAAACTTATACTAAGGTTTACATTGGCTATTTTCTCCTTGGTATATGCACTTGCTGAGCCGTCGGATGTGGCGATGGTAGAAATCAGGCTTGCTCCTGTGGCAAATATTATCGGTATTCCATAAAATAAAGTCAACATTGGAACAAGTATAGTTCCTCCACCTAATCCTGTCAGGGAGCCGAGAAAACCGGAGAATACTCCGGCCAGCATTATAGAAAGGAATTCAATTATGATCCCGACTAAATTCATCATAGTGATTACGACCTAATTCGACCCACCTCTGTTCTGTCGGCTTTAACAGAATCACTGAAATTGGAGCAAGTGACTCCTTCAGTAATTTGCTGCCGACAGAATCAAAGTACACTTTTTGGAATATTTCCAATTTACTTACTCCCGTCAGTTTCAGTGCGACTGTGCGTTTTACAAAGCGTAATGCGTGTTTTTCGACAGTATATTTGCGTGAATGTTTTAACTGTTCAAATCCCGCATGAACGCAAATTGAATCGTTTGTACTACCTTTACGATCAAGAGACTTGTTTGATTTTTCTATATTTTTTTCCAATTCCATAAACACTTTTGGAATACTGGTGCCATCAAATCGAAGTGTCATCTTTTTATTATATGTAGAAAAGATCTCTGAGAAGATATCTGATTTAAGTTTTTTAAAAATTGAATATAGTCCAGGGTAATATTTCAATGAACTGATGTCAGATGAGGCAGCCATAACATTCACCATACATGTATGGTGCGACTGAATATAAGAAGAGAAACTTACATAGTAATAATAATATATGAAAAGTTTTAGAGAAACTGACAGCTGGCGGTCAGTTTTACATAAATCTGGTATATTTCTGTCAATACCCTCTTCTTTTCTGATAGCATTTTCTGCAGTTGCTTTGACCGATTACGATCTAAAACAAGGAACATACAAGATAAATTATTCAGCAACTAATGACTGGTTTCCTGCAATGATTCTTCTCATCATAACTCCCGTCTGTCAGCTATTCTGTCTCTTACTTCAAATACCATTTATCCCTGGAAATTTTTTCTTACCCAAATTAGCCAAATCATGCTGCAGTACTAATGGCCCTTGAAGCCTAAAATAACAACATCACCATCTCTTCCAACAGACAGCGTGGCCAGACTTGATACGTTTTCGTTGATGAAATATAAATTGCGGCAGTAAAGAAACTCCGTGGACCCAGAAAAACCTCCGTAATAAGCCCTTCCGAAAATGATGTAACACTTATGTTATTATCATTGGTGACAGCAACGCCTTTGGAGATGTCCATAGATCCAATGATTTCTTTTATTCTCATGAAATTAACGTAACGGTTAAGGTTCCCAACACCACCGCTAATACCTTGTTTGTTACAAACTTATCGATTTATGCATTCACTGGCAATGTCCTGCTATCTGTTTCTGATGTTTCCTGTGGTTTCTTAGTGATTACAGGAACAAGGATGACTGAAAGGAATGCTAACACAATTTAATGCGTCAATTTATGATCCATCTTCTACCATTATGTGAATCATACTGTCTGCTTGCGAGGTCATAAATGTGCCAGAAGACCGTAAGAATCTGAAGAATTTAATGCTTCCAATATAATGCCGTGAGCCGGGATCGAACCAGCGACCTCCAGATCTTCAGTCTGGCGCTCTCCCAACTGAGCTACCACGGCAGTACCCAGCACCTATGTTAAATCTTTATATAATTTCTTTGCAGTTTTTTCAATTGCAATCAATTCGGTTCTGA
>JAKARU010000158.1 GCA_021819225.1 Thermoplasmata archaeon | reverse complement strand
TGGCATTAGAAGCCTGAAAAATGTTGAAGAAAAGGAAGCACCGTCTACCCTTGCCTGATATTCCAGGTCGTGTGGAAGGCTTCTAAACCCACTCAACATAATAAAAACCGAGAGTGGCAGGACAACAAGTTCCTGGGCAAATGCCACACCAAAGACAGTGTTGTCTAGATTTGCGTGAAGAAAATAGACTGATATTGGTATTGCAATAACCAGTCCTGGCATCATGTTGATTATGAACAGGAAGACGATTAATTTATTTGACAGTGCAGAAGTAAGTTTAGAAAGCCCGTATCCAGCCGGTATGCCAAGTCCAACCGCAATCAAACCAACCATGAATGCAACTTCCAGACTTCTTGTCAAAGGGCCAATTAAATCAACTTCCTTGAACGACTGGATCAGGTTACTTAATGTGAAAGCAAGTGGTATTTGACCCGGATAAATCTTGTCAAATGTTAGATATGCTGGTTGGAAAGCATAAATGATCAGTATCCAGAGTGGATATACGAATACAATAGCTAGGATTATTACTGCTATGTATGTTGTCCATTTTCCCTTCTCATTTGACATGATCTTTCGCACCTCCAAGTCTTACAACTATAACCGAATACACCATGATTATTGCCAGAAGGATTGTTGCAGCTGCATAAGAAATGTTTCTTGTCTGCAGAGAGGAGTAATTTTCGAATATCAATGTATTCATTATAAGTGGATGATACCCTATAATTACGAGCGGCAATGCAAAAATATTGAATTCACTGACTCCCCTTACCAGAAGCGCAATTGACATTATGGGTGCAATGTTTGGCAAGGTTATGTGTATAAATCGGCTTACTGCACCAGCTCCATCCACTGAAGCTGCTTCATAGAGGGTTGGTGGGAGGGATGAAAGACCACCATATAGAATCAATGCAACCAGTGGTGTATTCTTCCAGAAATCCGAGAACATCACAACACCTAGTGAGGAACTGTTTGTATTGAACCAGTCTATGGGCTTTAATCCAATTGAAACCAGCGCTGAGTTAGCATATCCACCAACAGCCTGGAATATTATGGAAAATACAAAAGCGCTTACCACGGTAGAAATACCTAGTGGAATAATAACTAATGTGGAAAAAGCCTTCTTACCCTTGAATGGCTTTACCAGTACCATCGCAATTGCAAGCGCAATGAAAAGCTGTATCAAAAGGGCACCAACGCTTACAAGCAGAGTATTTATTATAGCACCATACAGTCCGTAACTCGGTAAAGCAAGATAATTGGCTAGAGTGAACCCATGTTTTCCAATAAAGCTATCATATACAACTGTTATAGCTGGAACGATTGCAAGTCCTATCACATAGGCCAAAGCAGGGATAGCAAAAATAAGGTAATAGATATTCCTTTTAGCAGACCTTTTGAAAACATTACCTCTGGATAGAAAGTCTTCTTCCTTATCATGTCTAATATCAGCTTTACTTTTACTGATCGTATTCCTATTTTCCATCTGTTATCACACCTAATTCCAAGTTTTTCTAAATTCGATCAAATTTGATTGGATTGTTTTTTATCTTTAAATCAGACTTTGTAACACATTCTTTAATTTTCCTGTCTGCGAGTGTTTTTATGTCCTATATATCAAGTTACTCTATGGCCAAACGTATTTTGATACCATAGCTTGAAAATAATATTTAGTTTTTTTACTCGTTTAAATAGTTACATTATGTAATACCACGCTTATTTATGAATAATATTGAGGCTTATATTACTCACCATAATAAGGAATTGAATGACATTTTCCAGTTTTTTCTTTGTTTTACGCCATTTCTAACCAGAATGGAACAGAAACCTCAGATATCCTGAAAGTGAATCTATAGGGCACATTCTCTGGAATTTGTCTGCTTATGGGGTAAGACTGTCCTTCTTTCCTATTTAACTGAAATGAAAGGTTGGGAAGTTTGAATAATATTGGTAATATTTATTTCCACATGACTTACGTAAAATACGAATTGACACTGGGAAATCTTTTAAGAAGCAGTACGGTTAGAAATCCCAGTCAGGAAATAGTTGATTCAGAATTTGGAAGAATTACATTCAGCAGATTTGGAAGTGACGTCACATCACTGGCAAAGGGCCTTGTAAAAATTGGCGTTAAGCCTAAGGATAAGATAGGGATTCTTGACTGGGATACAATCAATTTTCTAAAGTCTTTCTATGCTGTTCCAATGACCGGTGCAATACTGCATACGGTCAATATCAGATATCCTACTGAGCTCATATATTATACTATTCAACATGCAGAGGATTCATATTTAATACTGAGAGATGAGATAGCCAAAATGTTTGTTCAATATAAGGATCTATTTGGTTTCATAAAAGGATGGATCATTTACAGGACTTCTAATGAAGAGATCAACTTACCATTTAACAACGTAATAAATTTTGAAGATCTTGTAAATACGGACGACAATATACCTCTTCCCTATGTTTCAGAAGATGATACTGCAACACTTTTCTATACGTCTGGAACCACTGGAATGCCAAAGGGCGTATCATTTACTCATAGGGACATAGTGCTTCATGCATTCTCAATTGCCAACACAGTATCCGATTATCCGATCTCACTTGGTTCTGGCGATACATTGATGCCACTGGTACCAATGTTTCATGTTCACGCCTGGGGTCTTCCCCAGCTTTTCCTTCTGAAAGGTCTGAAATATGTCCTCCCAGGAAGATATAACCCTGAGAAAATACTCGAACTTATGGAAAGTGAAAGGGTAAGCACAACTGCTATGGTCCCCTCCATACTTTATATGTTACTGGCCGCAAAAAATTCCAGCAAAGTATTACCATCGCTTAACCTGAGATGTATTATTGGGGGTGGAGCCTTAACCATGGAACTAAAGAACAGGGCTAAATCTTTTAATGTCACAAGCATTGGTGCTTATGGTTTATCTGAAACAGCACCCCTTGTTTCATTTTCCACTCTGAACAGTGAGGTTCAGAACCTGGACGAGAAAACTAAAGAAGAATATGAAATCAAGGCTGGAATTCCAGCTCCTTTTGTGGAAATTAAAATAATGTATTCAAAATCCGAGCTAAATAAGGATGAAAAAAATAAGTTCGGTGAAATACTCGTTAGATCCCCATATGTTGCAAGGGAATATTACAAGGATGCTGAGGCTACAAAAAAATTATGGGCTGAGGGATGGCTTCATACAGGAGACCTTGGATATATAGACAAAAAAGGATATCTCTGTATAGTGGACAGAGAGAAGGATGCAGTTAAATCCGGAGGTGAATTCATACCCACTTTGATACTTGAAGATGTAGTTAGCCTTTATGATGGCATAGACAGGGTCGCCATTATCGGAAAGAAAGATGAAAAGTGGGGGGAAAGGCCTGTGGCATTCTATACCTCAAATGGTACCGTTAAAAAAGAAGAAATCGATGAATTTCTTAAAAGGTTCGTGGAAGAAAGAAGAATAGAAAAATTCTGGATGCCTGATGAGTATGTAAGGGTCGATTCCTTTGAAATGACCTCTACTGGAAAAGTTGACAAAAAGAAATTAAGGGAGAAATATTACAGTTGATTTTAACCTTATTTAAAGCGTAAATAAAGATTATTTTCCAATAAAATTTTTATTTTTAGTGTCTCATAGTCAAAATATCGCAGGCAGTTGTACTCATTAAGTTTGAACCGTGAAAATTATACCGGTAACAAAAAAGATAACTTATATAT
>JAKARU010000157.1 GCA_021819225.1 Thermoplasmata archaeon | reverse complement strand
AGAAACAATTTCCTATCTCTTCGATACGGAAGATCTTTCGTATGAGCCAATGAACCTGGGTCCAGCATCTGCCATCTTATATACGGAACACGGTACATTTCTTGTCAGGGGTCTTCAGGACTTAAATTACTGGAAACACTACAAGGGAGGCTTAAGGGGTAAGGTTTATTTTGACAGGGGAAACAAGGGTGATTACAAACTGTTCCTCCAGATTGATTACACAGTTGATTCTCCAGTTTATTTGAAAAATAGGTTATATTTCCTCACTGATACCGACGGAACCTCCAACGTATATTCAGTCAACCTGGATGGAAAGGACATGAAACAGCACACTAAATTCAGTGATTTTTATGTGCGAAACTTGAGGAGTGATGGCAGCCTGTTAACATTCCACAGGGGCGGGGAGATTTTCCTGCTGGATCCTAAGAATGATAAGGTCGAAAAATGCCCTATTACACCGCCACTGACCAACAACCTCAAAGAAAGACGGTTCATCGAAAATGACAAATTCATAGAGATGTTTCAGATTTCACCGAATGGACAGGATTCTGCATTTGTAATCAGGGGCCAGGCCTTCAGGATGAATCCCAAGGCAGGACCGGTGGAAAAGATCAATGCCGATCTAAAAGGAAGAACCAGGCTGGTTAATTTCGGCCCTGAGGGCAAATCGGTTTACTTCGTCAACGACGCAAGCAGTGAAGATGAAATATATGTTTCTGGAATTGAAGGAAAAGCCAAGAAAATTCTTGGAAATTTTGGCACTTTAGAAGGGCTCTTCCCATCACCTGATGGCAGGAAATTAGCGATTTCAAACAACAGAAACCAATTCGGGATACTAGATGTAAAATCGGGAAAGTTTGATTTCGTTGATGAAAACAAATTCGGTATTATAGACGAGGCTACCTGGCACCCATCCGGAAACTATGTCGCAATCTCCTACCCCGGTAATGGCTCGCTTAGTCATATTGAGATTGTGAATGCAAAGACAGGGAAGAAAACGACTGCAACTTCACAGGGCTCGATTGACTATTCGCCATCATTCGATTCCACGGGGAAATACATGTATTACCTCTCCGAAAGAGCACTGGATCCCGTCTACGACAAGATCGTTTTCGATCTCGGGTTTCCAAAGGCAGCCAAACCGCATGTGATTACGCTTGACAAAAACGAGCCCGACCCTGTCTGGGCCAGGCAAATGGATGAAAGAACCGATGAAGGGGGAAAATCTGTCTCCGATATAGATCTGGCCGATCTTACAAATAGATCCAGTGAGCTTCCTGTCAATGTCGAGGAATACCACAGGATTGTTGGTCTTTCCGATTCGGCCCTTCTGCTGAAATTCCCAGTTGAGGGCGTGATGAAGCAGCAGAACGGCGGGCCAAGGTCTGATGGTAGCCTGGTACATTTTGATCTCAAAACAGGGAAGGAAAAGACCATTTTCACCAGGATTTCCGATTTCAAGGTATCCAAGGATGAAAAGAAGATAATGATACGACGGGAGAATCACTTTACAGTCGAAAACCTTAGCTCAGCGCTGAAGAATCATGTCACCTCAGGGGATTCTAAAGAGGAAAAGGAGGGAAGGACGGAGATAGACCTGAAGAGAATAAAGTGTGATATATTGCCCGCTGATGAATGGCGGCAGATGTTTTTTGAAACCTGGAGGCTCATGAGGGAAAATTACTGGAAAGAGGAAAAGATAAGCAAATTCTGGGATAAGGTCAGGAAGAAATACCTTCCGCTAGTAGATATGGTATCCTCCAGGTACGAGATGTCTGATCTGTTGAAAGAGATGCAGGGTGAAACCGGGACTTCGCACAGCTACGAGCGCGGGGGTGAAATCTACCGTTCCTCATATCCAAAGATAGGAAAACTTGGCTGTTCCTTCAAATATTCAAATGGAAAATACCTGTTTGACCAGATTTACTGCGGAGATCCATCCAATATCCCAGAAAGGTCCCCACTGCTGGCTTCGGGTGTTGACATCAAGTCGGGGGATGAGTTGCTGGGAATAAATGGTCATAAAGTTGGGAAGGATTATCCACCTGGGAAGGCGCTTGAAGATCTTCCAAGTACTGTTATTACCCTTGAAACGAGGAGAGGATCTAAAACGCTGAAGCAGCCCGTGAGGAGTCTTGGTTCTGAGTTGAACCTGATCTACCGTAACTGGGTTGAGAATAACAGGAAATTTGTCAGGCAAAAATTCGGTGATAAGGTAGGCTATATCCACATCCCTGATATGATGGCAAAGGGCTTTTCAGAATTCCACCGGCAGTATATTTTTGAATGGGACAAACCATCCATCATCGTCGATGTAAGGTTTAACGGCGGTGGTCATGTATCACATCTTTTGCTCGAAAAGCTTTCAAGAAGGCTCATAGGATTTGATCTACCAAGAAGGGGTCCACCTTCGCATTACCCATTATACGCTGTAAGAGGTGGAATAGTAGCTGTTACGAATGAATTTGCAGGATCTGATGGTGACATCTTTTCACATTCGTTCAAACTGATGGGGCTGGGAGATCTGATTGGAGAAAGGACATGGGGAGGCGTGATTGGAATAAGCCCGAGGAGGCAGCTCGTGGACAGGACAATGATAACGCAGCCGCAATATGCTTTCTGGTTCAAGGATGTGGGTTTTGGCGTCGAGAACTACGGCACCGATCCGACAATCAGGCTGGACAACGCGCCCGGAGATTATCTCAGGAACAGGGATCCCCAGCTTGAAAAAGCGGGTCAGATTGCACTGAAACTGGCTGAGAGGGCAGTCAAGGTACCAACTAAAGATTAGGATCTGGTGCTAAGCTACTTCTCATCTGAATCTTTAACTGAGTAGATCCGATTCAATCAATTTAAAACACACACTCTATGAAAAAATACGTATCTTGCTTTTTCTATACTTTCAAGCTCCGATCTGTTGAATCCAAAATCCATTATGAATTTGAGGAGCCCGTTAGAGGAGAATCTTTAATTGAAAGACTGGAAACTCATCGATGCATTAAATACTATGATCAATGTTCCTTGCAAAAATGAGGGCTCTATTTAACGTTATATTCAGTTGACTTGAATACATTTTAAATTTCAATAATGAAATATATCATTACGGGAATGCTTGCACTATCATATTCAAGAAGATACCTAGCATTTATACATCACTATATCCATCGACCGGACATTACAATGGTACAATAAACTATAATGATTTGAGGATAACAATATTTGTGACTTCTGGTAATAAAAGGTCATAGAATGAGAAGAAGACCTCAGAAAATGCACGTTATCGAAAGTATACGTGATGTCCCTGTGCTTGCATCTACAATAAAGGATGAGCATGAGAACGTTTTACATCATGGTAAGAGCTCCTCAAACTTGTTCTCATTAATTTTAGATCTATCCTCGGTGACAAGCCACATGCAGTAAGGGTATGCACCCTTTCTTGATCTGGTCTAAGCAAAGGCAGTAATAACTCCAAGGAGGCGTCAACCTATTCTTGCATAAGTATAACTATTAGGGCAAGAACAAAGTGGCCTTTCAGAGGTAAGAGCGGGGAAATATGAGTAATAATAATGGTTAAGGTAGAAGATGAATAGAGACATCTTTTTCTGTCCTGAAAGGAACAATGAGATAAGTTGAGATTGTAGTGGAAGTGAACAACGTAGCTCGTAGTTAGAAATGAAAATCTTCTTCTACAACAGGATGAGTTACCAGACATAGGCATTTTGAAATAGGAGCGCAATGCTGATTTTCCGAACTT
>JAKARU010000156.1 GCA_021819225.1 Thermoplasmata archaeon | reverse complement strand
AAAAATGATCGGGTTGAAGTTTACCTCAAGAAAGAAGTTCATGGAAAGCTATGACAGATACTTTCTGAAGGTAAACAAGACAACACTATATGATTTCTAGAAAACGGATAAAATGAATTTGCTGGATTTACTATGCAATGATGTATCCCAGGATCATGCCAAGAACTGGTGATACGATCCACATGATCACAATGATCAAGAATGGTCTCATTTGCATAGCCTTTGTTTTATAAGAAAGGCCTGTACCAAAAACGCTTGATGTGAGTGTTTGTGTACTTGGAAGGGGGAGGGAGAAAAATGTAGCTCCCTCTACCAGGAGACTTGACACAAGAAGGGAAACGGTTGCGTTCTGGTATCTCATCCCATACATGTCCTGTGATACTCTCCTGATAACCCCGCTGCTCATGAATGCAGCTCCAAGAAATATTGCAATTATCATGATAAGGATAGTGAGATCAGATGATCCTCCAAGTGAGGCTAGAAGACCAAATGTGTTGGCTCCAAGAGAGAATGCGGTCAGGAAAGAGATCAATACAAGAAATAGTTTATAGAACCTTGCAGTTTTCCATACGTTTTTCACACTTATCCTGTTCAGGTTGAGATTGAGAAAATAAGAGGACAGTATGGCGAGAACAGGAGCCAGAATCCATAGGGCGATTATCATTGTAATATACACCGAATCATAATTGTATCCTGTTTTCAGCCCAATTCCAATGGATGTGCCTACTATTGCCATTATGAGAGAAAGTGGGATCCTGGCAAATGTTGCAATAATAAACATGACTATTGATACACCAAGCACTATGAGAATCAGGTTGCTCCTTTCTGGCATAATAAGGAACAGAGAGTTTGATAGAAATCTTCCTTCTGTGATCAGCCCTATTGAAAAACCTGCTGCCCCTAAAGTTAGTCCAAAGTTTCTTGAAACTATGCGGGAGCCAATAATGGTTCCAACTGCTGCTGAAATATTGTTACCTGAGACTACTGCACTCAGTATTCCAACAAGTGCAATTGCAATATAAAGAGAGATCATCTTGATACTGAAAGCATTGTGTTGAGAACAAGATCAGAAATATCCTCACAGTTATCAAGAAGGTCATCAAGAGTGTGAACTATGGAATTTATGTGATTGAACATAAGGTATGATATACTCTCGGATGTCCTGTAAAGTCTATCTATTATCCCATCCTTTATTTCATCCACTTTTTCTTCCATTTCCTGTATGTTACCCCTCACTTCCTTGACCTGATCGATATCTGCCACCTCAAGCATCTTATTTACCTTGCCTATAGCCTCAAGATTTATTTCCAGAATAGTTATGAAATTTGTATAAAAGCCCTTTATAGGCTCCATGTGGAATCCATTTGCAATGAAACTATCCTTTGCCCTTGACATTTCCCTTGCAATCCAGTAAGTCTTATCGATTATATCATCAAACTTCTCTATAAGAGTTAGGAAATTGTCCATCAGGGTCGAACCTATTGCCCCTGAAGTAATATCCCTCTTCAAATTCAGTGTAATTTCATCCGCTTCTTTTTCATTCAATCCAATTTTCTTAACCATATTCTGAACATCGTTTTCCGGTTTCTCAAAGATTTCCATGAGCAGGTTTGAATTTTCCTGTGCCAGTGAGAGATACTTTTCCATGTTCATGAGAGACTGTCTTTCCCCTATGACCATAAGTTTCTTCAGAAAGTGGTAATTTACCATTCTAGGACATTGCAATCCCATATTTAAAAATTTTTAGTATATAAAGAAACATATATAGATATATATAGAAACTATATCATTTTTTATATAGCTTCCAGTTATCTTTGCATTAGAAGGTAATAATTATTCCGCCAGATACCTTCTGGTTGCAGAATGTTACAGTGATAGATTCTTTACATCCATCTGGGAAAGATTTGCCTTCACACTGTAAAAATCCCATTTTATAATTGATCTTGCTTCATCAATATTCAGGGATGAGTCCCTGGGCCTTCTGGCAACCTGCCCTGAAAATTCCTGGCTTTCTATAATTTTTGTAGAATCAAGCTTGAAAAAATCTGCAATCCTGAGCGCAAATTCCTTTCTTGATATCCTTTCACCACTTATATTTATCTTACCACTGAAGTTATTCTTAACAAGTTCAGATGCAGCCCTGGCCAAATTTTTGGAGTGTATTGGGGAGTAATAGGAATCAATTACCCTGACCTCCTTTCCCTCCTTCAACCTTTTGTATACCACTACCGGAAAATTATTCTTAACACCATAAACCCCTGATGTTCTGACTATCAGGTGGTTGGGGACCGATTCAACTGCCATGTCACCCATTATTTTGCTCATGCCATAATAATTTATGGGGTCTGGTACAGAATCCTCTGAATAATTTCCTGTTTCACCATTAAAAACAAAGTCTGTTGAGAAATGAATGAACCGTATGTTATTCTTGATAGCGTACATTGCCATGACAGAAGGTGATACTGCGTTTATGTTATATGCCCTTTCCCTGTTAGTCTGGCAGGCATCCACATCTGTCATGGCTGCACAGTTTATGATCACTGCAGGTTTAATTCTATCTAGAGCTTCATATACCTTTGATGGATTCTCGAGATTCAGTAATTTTCTTTCTGATGGTACAACATCGTCGAAAAGTTTCACCATTTCTGCTCCAAGCTGGCCTGTAGACCCTGTTATTAAAATTTTCATTTAGAGTTCCACCTTTGAGTCACGTCCAAGAACCAGTTTTGTTCTCCTCGTCTTGGAATTGCCTGATTTGATTGAACATGAGGGGCCGATTATGCTTTCATATATTATCCTGCCATCTTCAAACTCCACCTTGCAGTTTTCCATTATTATTGAATTCTCTATATCAATACCCTTTATCGTGCAACCGTCACCTATGCTAGTATATGGACCGATAAATGAATTGACTATGCTGACGTTATTTCCGATATAGCATGGACCGAGTATTTTTGTGGCAGAGTCAATAACCAGATTTGTACCCATCTCAACCCTTCCCTTGATATTCCGATTTTCCATATCGTTGTTACCCTTCATGCCCTCCAGAACGAGCATGTTGCAGTCGATGAAATCTTCCACTGTACCAGTGTCCTTGAACCATCCCTTTATTATCTTATAACCTATCTTCTTCCCATCGAGGATCATGGATTGCAGTGCTTCCATTATTTCATATTCACCCCTCGCTGATGGTACCAGTTTTTCTATGTAACCATAAACAGAGCTTCTGAGAAAATAGATTCCAGTAACAGCAAGATTACTCTTTGAATCCTTTGGCTTTTCCCTTAAATTGGTTATCAGGTTTCCCTTTACTTCTGCAACACCGTACTTGGATGGGTCCTTGACCTGTACAAGAATGAGGAATGCGTCAAATTTTTCCTTTTGAAATTTTTCGTAGGATTCAGTGAGATCATCCTGGATCACGTTGTCTCCAAGATAAACCAGAAAGTCATCATCCTTTGTTATATTCCTGCACAGTGATATGGCATGGGCAATACCCAGGGGCTTTTCCTGAAAAACATATTCTATGGATGAATTCCACTTCGATCCATCTCCATAATATTTCTTTACCTCTTCTCCACCTATCTTGCCGATGACTATTCCTATTTCTTTAATTCCAATATCAATCATCTGCAGGAGACCATATTCACTTGTAGGTTTTCCCGCTATCGTTAGGAGCTGTTTAACATCGGAGTATGTGAGTGGCCTGAGTCTTGTCCCGGTGCCTCCGTGAAGGATTATTCCTTTCATCGTTTCATAATATTCAATAAAGTTA
>JAKARU010000155.1 GCA_021819225.1 Thermoplasmata archaeon | reverse complement strand
TCCGATCTACAAACCGGTACTTTACATCTGAATTCACTGTTCGTATATACGCTTCATTGACCATTGACATTGGTATGAGCTCTATGTCTGAAACAATATTGTGCTGATCGCAATAATCTAACATCTCCTGCGTTTCTTCTATCCCACCTATATTTGATCCGCTGACCGACCTTCTTCCATTTATTAGTGAACCTGCAGAAATAACATGTTGAGATTCCTTTTCCGGCAATCCAACAAGAACAATGCTGCCATCAATCTTCAGAAGTGATATATAGAGATTCATATCGTGTGGTGCAGGTATAGTATCAATTATGAGATCCATTGACATTCTGTTTTTCTTCATTTCTTCCATATCCCTGGACATGATCACTTTATCCGCTCCGAGTCTCTTTGCCTCATCCTTCTTCTTTTCCGAAGTTGTTAAAACAACAACGTTTGCTCCCATAGATTTAGCTAACTTAACAGCCATATGACCAAGTCCTCCTAACCCTGCAACGCCAACTGTCTGACCAGGTTTAACTTTCCAGTGTTTCAATGGAGAATATGTCGTAATACCTGCGCATAGTAAAGGAGCAGTAGCTGCAAAATCAAGTTTCTCCGAAACTTTAAGAACAAAATTCTCAACAACAACTATCTTATCCGAGTATCCTCCGTAAGTGACCCCACCGCTTACTTTATCTTTTGAACTATAGGTAAATGTTGCACCATTTTCACAGTATTGCTGTAGTCCCATCTTACATGGTTCGCACTGACCACATGAATCAACCATGCACCCTACGCCAACCCTATCTCCAGGTTTAAATTTTGTAACACCATTGCCAACGCTGTTTACAATCCCAACTATTTCATGTCCTGGAACCTTCTTATATGATGCTCCTCCCCAATCATTATTTACCTGATGAATGTCTGAATGGCAGATTCCACAGTACTTTATATCGATTAAAACATCCTTATCTCGAAGTCCACGTCTTTCGAACTCAAATGGTGATAATTTTCCTCCAGCCTCCTGTGCCGCATATCCTTTCGCATCCATATGTTCAAAATGCAGGTATTGTTTATAAACATTTTTTAAAGACTACAGAAGGAAAGCTGCTTTTTTGTGACAATTTAACAAATAAAAAGAGTGCTCATTCAGGTTATATCTATTATATAAGATTATAAACCTCCAAAAACCTTCATCTTAATTGACTTTGGCATGATCTTTGCCAGAGTAATATATCTACCTACACTTTTTTCTCCTTTTGCGTGAATCTTAGAGTGTAATTGGTTGTGCTTCATTAGCCATGGCCTTATCTGGCTATCCCATATTTTCTGGTACTGCTCAAGATCGTTATTGGCAATTGCTAAGGCTGCTTCCTTTCCTGACCAGAACGCACCCTGAAGACCTCCAGCAGTTGTGTTGAGGACAGCATTAACCATATCACCTACCCACAGCTGATTTTCCCTTACCACCTGATCTGATGGCTTTGTCAACGGGATCTGATGAGCCATGGTATGAACTACCTCTCCGTCAACCTCTGGGAATTTATCGGTAAATTTTTTCAGTACACTTTTTGGTGCCTCCCCGTTAAGCGGGTAATAACAAACACCAATCTTTCTGGTATTTTTTGAGTCAGCAAAGTCCCAGAAGTAACCGCCAGGGGCAAGATCACTAAACCACAGTATCATCTGAAAGTCATTTCTCTCCTCAAGTGCCCTGGTTTCCTCATATGCTACAAGTGCCTGTGTCTTGGTTAGTTTTGAGCCAAGATTAGATTGCGGTCCGGCAGCCATTATGATATTTTTTGCAGTTAAAATTCCATCGCTAGTGTTAATCTTATTTCCATTAACTTCGTTCACGGTTGTTTTCATCTTGATATTGAGCTGTCCTGCAAAACCCGAAGAAAGATATTTTTCATATTTTGTGAAGTCGTATACCATGCCAACAGGATGATCAAAATTAAGATCAATTCTTTTACCTTTAACTGTTCTGAATGACATATTGTAAATGTTAGAAGCCACTACTTCCTCTGCAGTTGGCATGCCGATTTTCTTAACCCATTCAAGAGATACGGCCCCCGTAGACCTTACTGGTAATCCTATGTCCTCCTTCTTGTCAAGAATCACATAATCTCTTTTCTGATTTTTTAAAACGCAACCAGCTGATAAACCACCAGTGCCCGCCCCAATTACAACGGTTTCGTAGTCAAAATCTGCATCCACTACCTTGTTATGCGAAATAGTTTAAAAAATTATCCTAATTTAATATCTATACGTATAAATTATTAAGATATTTATTGGGAAAAAAGAAAAAATTTGTATAAAAATATATATCAAAGATCAAAATGTAGTTGAATATGCCTGATGAATCTTATTCGCTGAAGAAGGCAATGGATTTCATTGAAAAAGAGCCATCAATCGTTTTGCCTTTTATATTTGGATACATAATTCTGGCTGTATTTGGTGTCCTTGTGGACGCCAGTGAGTTTGATATAATATCCGTCTATTTGAAATCAGCAACCCCGCTTTACCATGTGGACCTATTCCTTGTGGAATTTGTCGGTGATATAATAGTGGATTTTTTCCTGGTCCTTGCAATATTCTGGCAAACCTTCTCGGTTTCTGATCTAGTAGATAAGGGTTCTTTTTCAATAAGAACATCACTTTCGGATTCATTATCATCCAAAGGAGAAATATTCCTCATTGCTGCTTTCATTTCATTTATTTCACTAATTTTTGCCTATATTCCATTTGTTGGGAGCTACATTAGTGCACTTTTCACAATAGTTGCATATGTTTCAGTGATTCTTATCAATCTGAACAGGAAAGGTCTGGTAAGGAACATGACCAGTATAATCTCAACGTTAAGTGAGTACTATAAAAAAGAGCCAACCTCCGCACTCTTCATAGGACTACTTATGCTGGTATATATAGTACCTGACAGTTTACTGGATGTTCTTGTTGTTTTTGTTCTTATAATTTACGGCAGTATCGTATTAAAACTGCTCAACTGATAATGTATAATTTGGAAAAATATTAAACTCAGGATGGCATGGTTATTTATGGACAATATCGAAGAAGTAAAACTGGAAAACCCTAAGGGTTGTAATCTCATACTGGGATATTCACATTTCATAAAGACTGTTGAAGACCTTGAGGAAATATTGAAAACATATGTTCCGAAAGCTACATATT
This sequence comes from Thermoplasmata archaeon, assembly GCA_021819225.1. The sequence goes on along the minus strand of JAKARU010000155.1, from coordinate 606 downwards.
CCATAACTTTTTCCGAAGCTTCAGGAGACAGGCTTGTACGGTTTGAATCTACCGATTCAGAGCTGGAACAGGCAGGCATCAGGAATATGTTAAATCTAAAATGCGGACATACCTTCCTGATATTGATAAGAGATGCGTTTCCAATCACAGTTTTAAATGCGATCAAGGGTTGCCAGGAAGTTGGGACGATATTTGCTGCAACTGCTAATCCTATTTCTGCGGTTGTCTTTAGGGGAGAAAACGGTGGTTCAATCCTCGGTGTTATAGATGGTTTTTCTCCCCTTGGAGTTGAAACAGAAGCTGATAAGAGAAAAAGGAGAGAATTTCTGAGAAATATAGGTTACAAAAGATAGGTCCGTGGTGTAAAGGATATCATATGGGCCTCCGGAGCCCATGATCCGGGTTCGATTCCCGGTGGACCTGCTATAATTTTGTTATTTTGAGAAGAATTCGTCCTCTACTGTCCTCTTTTCATAATAGATTGAATCTACCCTGTAGTTCTCCTTTACGAGAGCACTGTTGATATCTGATGTCTCGACTTTATTGTCCGAGGGTGTAGTTATCTCATAGGCCTGGTTTATCCTCCTGAGATCGGCAGGGAGGACG